>DDLV01000132.1 GCA_002340325.1 Glaciecola sp. UBA2563
CAAGGACAATGGATTGTTCAGAAAGGAAGTAGTAAATAACAGAGCACAGGATGTGTTCGGGCAAGTCTTCGTCGCATCGCCTATTGGTTCTAAAACCATAACGAGTGTGTCAGTTATCATCCTCGTTTCATTAGTGATTTTTCTCTCATTGGCAGATTATACAAGGAAGTCAAGGGTCTCTGGATACTTGGTGACTGACAGTAAAATAGCGCATTTATCCCCCCCGATAAGTGGTGTTATTGGCAAGGTGCATATTGCCGACGGAGATACTGTTAGCAAAGGCGAGCCTCTATTTGAAGTTTTCTCGGATAATTTCCTCAGTAATGGTGAACGCTACACGACTATTATCCAAAAAAACATACATCAAAAGATAGTGTCAGTTGAAAATTTAATTGAAACAGAGAGGGCGCTATTCAATGCTGCGTACGAAGAGAAAATTAGATTAATTGCTGCAAAAGAAAAATCCTTAGAAACTCTAACAGAATTGCTAGATGTCGCATCCGAAACCGCTGAAATAGCGGAGAAAAAATACCTCAACGCTGAAAAAGTGTTTGGAAGAAAATTAATCTCAGAGGCTGAGTTGGACAACGCCAAGTCCGAAAAGTTGACTCAAATAACATATGTAAAGCAGTTGCAACGCGACCTCATCATTGAAAGAAAACAATTAGAGAGCATGAGGACTGAACATGAAAGGATGCCGCTAGAGCTTAAAAAGCGAGAAGAGAATACCTTGATGTCGTTGCGCGAATTGGAATCTGAGTTGGCGTCAGTAACAGCTCAATCGCATCTGATAGTTAAAGCGCCGTTTGATGGAACAGTTACGTCATTTAAAACAAATGCAGGTGATCTTGTCGAAGCTAATCAGCCGCTGGTGAGCTTATTACCTTCAAACGCGCAGCTGTATGCCCAATTACTGGTTCCATCAAATGCTTCAGGTTTTATTAAAATTGGTGATGAACTGAATTTGAGGTATGACGCTTTTCCTTATCAAAAATTTGGGACGTTTCAAGCGCAGATAAGTCAAATAAATAACAACTTGCTAATGCCAGATGACCATAGACTTAAAGGCCTGGTTGCAAGCCCTGTTTATTTAGTTGATGCGCAAATTGCCGAATCTAAAGTAGGCGCTTATGGCAGCGAATTTAGCCTGAAGCCGGGGCTTTTTTTTGATGCAGATATTCATCATGAAGAGCGTTCGCTAATGAGCTGGTTATTTGACCCTATATTGAGCGCCAAGCAAAAGTTATGATTAATAAACTCAATTTTAACCCATTTTCTGATTCAGATCTTCCCGTTATAAGGCAAAGCACTATTTCTGAATGTGGGCTAGCTTGCTTAGCTATGATTGCTTCATATTATGGATTTGAGACCAACATGCAATCATTGAGAGCCCGATACACTGTCAGCTCAGAAGGGATGAATCTGCGCCAAGTTATCAACATCAGTGATCACATGGGGTTTACATCTCGAGCCTTGAAGTTGGAAATGAATGAGCTTGATAAGCTAATTACACCCTGCATACTTCACTGGGACATGAATCATTTCGTAGTGTTGAAATCGTATGACCACAAAAAAATCGTCGTACATGATCCTGCTCTTGGCGAGAAAAAATATTCACTATCACAAGCTTCAAAGCATTTTACTGGTGTTGCACTTGAATTGACGCCATCCATTAGATTCATTAAGAAAGATGAGAAGGAAGAATTAACACTTTTTGAATTGCTATCTACTACAAGAGGCATCATTAAAACGTTATTAATCGTGTTTGCAGCAGGAGCGATTATTCAAGTGTTAGCACTTGCCGCGCCTTACTATATGCAGATTGTGGTTGATGATGTGTTGGTTTCATTCGATGAAAGTCTCTTGTTAATTCTAGCATTAGGCTTTGGTCTAGCCGCAATTTTTAAATTCCTAATATCTGCATTTCGTTCATACGTAATTTTGTATTTTACTTCGCAGATTAATCTTCAATTATCAATAAATACATTTAGCCATTTAGTCAAACTTCCACTGGAGTATTTTAATCGTCGAGACATAGGTGATGTTGCATCCCGATTTGATTCAATAAAGGCGATTGTCCACACCATAGCCAATGACACAGTGACGTCAATCATCGATGGGATTATGGCGATAATTCTCTTATGTGTACTCTTTTATTATTCTGCAGATTTAACCATTGTGATATTGATTGCAATAGTATTATTTACGCTTGTAAGGATCGTCACCTATCCCGCGTTCAAGGAAAAAAATCAACAGCTCCTTTTAAACCAAGCGAAAGAACATACCTATTTTCTGGAGTCGTTACGTGGCATTCAGACAATTAAGTTGTTTGGTGCAGAGCCTAACCGTTCCAGTGTGTATTCATCGAAATACGTTAGCTCACTGAACTCCGGTGTAAAAATCGGATATTTCAACATTTTTTATGGTTCTTTAAACCAGCTAATCTTTGCAGTAGAACAAGTCATCATCATTTACTTAGGCGCAAAACTAGTTATCGAGGGTGGATTTTCTGCCGGCATGTTAATTGCGTTTATCGCATTTAGAGCCCAATTCGTCGAGCGGGTATCATGTTTTATCGCACAAATTTTTAATTTAACGCTCATACGGGTGCACCTTGATAGGTTAGCAGATATATATTTTGAAGACGCCGAAAAAAGAGGTGATATGTTCAAGTCCGATGTGGGCACTGTTGATATTACGCTGAATAATTTAAGTTACAAATACGGTGTCGAAAGTAAAAGCATTATCGAAGACCTTTCTATGACGATTCCAGCGGGGAAAATAACTACCATCATTGCCCCATCAGGGTTTGGTAAAAGCACACTATTGAAGTTAATTTCGGGATTGCTTACTCCCAGTTCTGGTTCAATCCATTACGGGGACATAACTCTATCAGAAACGACTAAGCATGCCATCAGAGAAAATGTTGCAACTGTGATGCAAGACGATACGCTTTTTGCGGGTTCAATAATAGACAACATAACCTTTGGCTCCGCTGAGCCAGATATTTATAAAGTAGAAACGTTTGCAAAAATAGCGCAGATACACGAAGAAATTATGAAAATGCCAATGAGATACGAAACACTGGTGGGCGACATGGGGAGCTCATTATCAGGAGGGCAGGTTCAAAGGATCTTGATAGCTAGAGCTTTATACAAGGAGCCAAAGATTTTGCTCCTCGATGAGGCGACTAGCCATCTTGATACAGCCACAGAAGGCAAAGTAAGTGACGCAATAAAGTCATTAAACATAACTAGAATTGCTGTAGCGCACAGAGAAGAGACCGTAAAAAATAGTGATTATATCTATGATTTACAGTCAAGGATTTGGATTGACGTTAAGCAGTATTTCATAAATAAAGGAAGTAAAAAATGAAAGAACTAAGATCTAATGAAATCGAGTTTGTAGTTGGCGGAAATAACGCCTCTACAGCTCTATCAGGAGGTATAAAAGGCGCCCTAGGTGGCGCAGGGCTTGCCGCAGGAGCAGTTACCGCTGGCTTACTCGCAACACCATTAGGCGTAACCGTATTAGCCGGAGCCGCTCTTTTTGGTGCTGTTGGCGCTGCGTATGCGTATTTCACTGCATAATCAAGGAGTATAATTATGAAAGAATTAAAGTTTCAAGAATTAGATTCCGTTGTCGGAGGTAGTATGGCCGGCGATATTGGCGCAGCAATCGCGAGCGGTGCAGCGGCTGGTGCTGGCACCGGCGCGGCAATTGGCTTTGCAGTTGCACTTGCTCCAGGGGCTGCCGTAATAGGTGCACTAGGAGCTCTAGTCGGAGCAGCAGCCGGCGTTGCGTCTTATGCGCTATCACAGGCATAAATAAGGAGGGCACAACCCTCTCAAGAGGGTTGTGCTTTATTAAGAAATAATAGAGTATTGTTATGGATAATATATTAAAAAATATTTTCTTTTATGGGGTTGTTATTTTTGGTCTTTTGGGAGGCTTAATTTTTCATTACTTAACGCAAATTAGCCTAGGTATCTCAGTGGGCGTTTTTTGTGTATTTGGTCTACTCTTTGGAGCGTTACTACATCCATCTAAAAAATTAATATTAAAAATTTCCTCAAATAAAGAAGGTTAATGCAGGTGAGAATGTTATGACGTTTAATAAATATCTATTTACAATGCTCCTCCCCTTAGGGGGATCGTGGACTGGATCACTTATACTTAGCATTATCATGGGTAGTATCGGATATTTTTACATCTTTACAGTTTTTACATTACTCTTTCAAGCCGCCTATTTTTTTAAATTTCTGCGCCACATGAAATTCAATCACAGGGTGAAAATTATTCATGTTGCCTTTATGGTAACTGTCGTAGTTGGTACGTTAGGGGTTTACCTTTTTTATTGAATGATGATGTCCATGAGGTCAAGTCAGAACTGGGATGAAGGTATAATTAATTCTGGGAGGGGAAGTCCGCAGTCCCCCCGCATGGACAGTTAAGGCTGTCTAATTGGGGATTTACACAATGGTTCGCGAAACTAAATGTGGGGAGAAGTCTGCGCAGACGCATATCATCGACACGACTGAAGAATTAACAAAAACACTTCAACTTGCATCTTTATTGATTGCACAGCAAAGGCATTTTGTTTAATTGATGGTGCTAGAGGAACCCTTGATTGTGGCAACACACTAAAAAAATGATATTTTCATGAGATGCCACACCAATATGCAGGTTTAATTCAACATTCAAAATGGGATGCACTTAAAATATAAATTTCCTATAAAAAATAGCCTAGAGTATCAACACTGTTTTTTCCTCTCCGTCGGGAGAGCGTAAAATTAGCTCAGCTTTGCCTTCTGATGTCTCATTAATCAAATGATCATAGATTGCAATGGAACGACGGATAACTTCAGTCAAACTATCAGCATCTGTCTTGTCTACTAAAAGTTCTATCCTGTCGCTAACCAATTTGCTAATCTTTAGCGAGAGTCTTCTTGTTTCCCTGTCGGAAACTTTTTGTCTGCCCATATTATATATTTTGCAACGCCCCATAAGAAAATGAGTGTTATGCAAAAACCTATCAAATAGTCATTATCACCAAATCCAACGCACATCCCGCAGGCTAAAACGAGACATATAAGCACTGGATCACCTATTTTATGAAGAACAGAATAAAGGCGGGTTTCCTCATTAATCCCGTTTTCAAATAAATCATAATCAGGTTTTGATTTGCGTTTGTTCATTGCACGGTTCCCATTTAGGTTTTGGGAGCCAGTGCAAAGAACGCACGCAGATTGTCGTCATTTTCATAGACCGACTCCGCTTGCATTCTTCTCACAGCAAAGTGCGCACCTAATATGTTGCATATCAATATCGCATCACTTTATCTAATGAAAATGAATGTAGAATATTAAATGTAAACTGCCAACTACGTTGACGTACTCAATATATTAGTCTTTTTTGTTTTTATACAATGCATTTAGGCGCTTACGAATACATTGTTTTTTTGTTATCCCACCTACGGTCCTTACCGGGAAGTTGCTTTTTGTAGATGAGTATATATATTATGCGTATATTATGCGTAATATGTCAAGTCCCATGAAACTGTCAACTAAACTAATTGCAGCTTTTTACACTAAAGAAACTTTTTTGGGCAGTCTATAATGGGTACACCCTAGATTGACACCCCGAACAACAAGCTATTTATGTCCAAATAGACTGCATTTCTTGTTTTATTGACACCTGTCATACGATATCATGAGCCTACTTTTACATATAAGATTAAAATGACGAGTTTTCGGTATGAAAGGACAGCGAATTGGATACAAGCGCGTCAGCACCCTTGACCAAAACGAAGATAGGCAACTGGCAGGCATTGAACTCGACCGCGTGTTTATCGATAAAGCGTCGGGTAAAGATACTAACCGTCCACAATTTCGGGAAATGATGCGATTCGTGCGTGAAGGCGATAAGATTATCGTTCACAGCATGGATAGACTCGCGCGAAATCTAGACGACCTTCGAAAGATAGTAAAAGATGCTATAGCAAAAGGCATTGAAATCGAGTTTGTGAAAGAGTCTCTTATCTTCAATGCTGATTCCTCCCCCATGTCCAATTTATTGTTATCAGTGATGGGCGCATTTGCAGAATTTGAACGCTCACTGATAAAAGAGCGGCAAATGGAAGGCATCGCGCTGGCGAAAAATCGCGGCGTGTACAAAGGACGAAGAAAATCACTCGATGCAAATCAGATAACAGAACTAAAACAACGAGCAGCCAACCATGAAAATAAAAGTGCGTTAGCAAGGGAATTCAATATCAGTCGTCAAACGCTATATGCGTATTTAGAGGCGTAAATTCAGCACGAAAAATCGGTTCGTTTTAAGTCCTTTTGGCGGATCGGTACTGTAATTAAAATGGGATACTAGCGCAGAAGCGTAAATTGCCTAGTTTCTGTTGAGCACACTCTAAATAAACCGTTGGTAGCCATCTAATATTTACGTAATGCTCAGTGTCCATGGCAAAGTGTTCCTTTTTCTATTTTTGTTACATGGTAGTATGCGAACTGATAAAATTTTTAGCGCAAACGATACCTTCGTTTGAACAATTAAATACTTAGCCAGAGGTCAACGGAGTGTTGCAAACGAGGGGAATTACAGAGTGGATTTCAAGAAAATTTCTAAAGATGGTGAAGATTTTGAGTTTTTTTGCAGAGACCTTCTTGAAAGTATTGGCTGCACTATACTTTCTCACCCGTCTCGGGGACCAGATGGTAAAAAAGACATATTAATAGAAATAGAAAGCTCTAATCCACTTGATAAGAAAGAGAGGACTACATATCTCGTGCAATGTAAACATAATGCACATAGCGGAAAATCAGTTCTCGAAAAAGATATTGGAGATTTTAGGAGCGCATGCCGCAACCATGGCGCAGGGGGGTATTTTTTAATATGTTCAACAATACCAAGTGTAACTGTTTCAAATAACTTAGCTAGTGAAAATACAGAGGGTGATTTTAAAACTCTAATTTGGGATAAAAGAAAACTGCAACAAAAGGTTGAATCAAGCCCGGAATTTGAAGAAATTGGGAAAAGATTTGGTTTATTAGAAAATGTCGAAGTAACCTTTTCTCAATTAAAAAAAGTGATGCTAAGTGAATCTGGATTTCCTTATGATTTTAAGGAGGCTATCGATAATGACAAATGGAAAGGTCTGATATTTAAAAAAGTCATTTTAAATAACGAGTTTCAAGAAAAAACAATTCTAGCAGGATATTTTTGTATGTTAGGTTCAGATGCAGCAAGTCAGGTTAAAGAAATCACAGAGGAGTTTTGTTTAGATAATTTAATTTTAGTTTCAAATCAAGAAACAAATGAAAAAAGCGTATATTCTATCAACGGCATATACAATATGTTGCAGAATTACAGGGACGAAAAATATCAAGAATTATTATGGCAAAGTTTTAATTCAGCTAGTATTCCTTTAAATCCAAATGCTATTTTATTTTTATCAAATATTGCAAAAATTCCCTACAAGGTCCAAGAAGTTACAATCGAAAACTTGAGAAAAATTCTTGCTTATCCGAAGGATGATGGTCGCGCCCTTTTTATTTATGAAGCTATAAATACTATTGGTAAATTTAAATTAAAAATTTTCGAAACAGAATTATTGAACATGTTGAGCAAAGTAGAGGATTGGGAAATAGAAAAAATAAAAAAAATACTTTTGATTTCTGCATTGTCAGGAGCATTGGCTGTTATCTACGACTCTGAAACGAGCTCAATTGAAAAAATAGTCAACATATTTAAGCGATCGAATTCACCTCAAACTAAGTTTGGAATAACTCGTTTTTTCATAGATGCTAAAGTACGAGACCCATCTGGTGCGGTTGAGACGTTTTTGAAGAACGTCCAAGATAATGAATTGTTAGCTACATTACACTTAATAGGGTATAGCCCTACTGGCGTTCACGTAGTCCCCAATAGAGCACCCGCTAACGCTCACTTGGAGTTAGATAAATACCAAAATATCCAGTAAAAAGGCGTCTCGAGTCATTTACCTCAAATATCTTTTAAGCGTTTACCTTTACTCTCCTTATTAGCGAAAATGTCTTATTCAAGATGTTATTTAATGTCCATTGTTCAATGCAATGTGCAAATAATATATACATCACCTTGGCGGAGCGAAATAAACATAAAATGCTGATAAAAGCCTTCACTACTCTGCTGTATAGGCAGAAATTTATATATGGTTTAATTTAAGTGTACCCAAAAAGAACCAATGAGAAATCTCTTGTTTGCTGGTGAAAGTCCAGTATCAATAAGCTTGTTAGTCTTTTTTGGTTGGCTCTTGGTGGGTCAGCTTGCTATTGCGATGGCTTAAATCTGTCAGAATATTTTCATTATGGGGTTCTGCGGACTTTTCGTCCTAGATTTTCAATTATCTCTGTAGAGCTTAAAATACAACGCTTACAGGGCATCATCAAGTTTCATATTTTGGTGAGAATAGAACATGTTTACAGTATTAGCTCGAAGCAGGGAGCTACTATTCGCTTAAGATTGAGACGTCTTATACGAGATTTCCACCCTCAACAATGAAAAAACGCGTAAATGTCCCCAGATAAATTATGTCGTTGAAAGATCTGATGCTCCCATTGAACATGTTTTCTATTCATTTTTAGAAAGATATATTGAGTAAGAGCGAATTAAACCGTCCAATCACGGAAGAAGAAGGGTTAATTTAAAAATGACGGCCCTCTACAAGCTAGACTAATAAAAGGCTGCAGAGATAATTGAAAATCTAGGACGAAAAGTCCGCAGTACCCCTGACGGGCAGTGTCGCCTTCCACACCTTTGCTTTGAGCCGATTGCTGGTATAAGGATAAGCCATTCTCGACATCATAGGCACTCACTACTTGCAATGCATTATGTATGTTGCCCGCCCAGCTTTTCTTCATCACTTTACCATCAATGGCAATGTGTGATTGTCCTGTTTGAGTGCGGCGAGTGTTTATCCAATCCATTAGGGCATACAGCATACAAAAGCGCATGGGTATCAATGCACTTGATGATGTTTGCGATGCAATGTCGTTTTGGGACGCCATGTTTGAATTCACGATGCTCCTTGAGCCAGTCTATCTGCAGTTCGCCAAATTCTTGAATGGATTTCCACCCATCGGCGCCGCTAAGTACGGCACTGAGTGAGAGAAAAATAACATCAATAAGGTCATGCTTTTTATTGATATCGCTGCGCGGGTCTTCTATTGTTTCAAGGTGGTTGAGAATGCTCATACGTCGCCATTTTCTAATGTTATTGGCGATCTGATCATGAAGTCTTAATTTAGTTCAATAAAAGTGGGATCCCGCCCTGACTTGATCATTGGATCAGGCGCAGAGTAAGAATGGCCTACTGGCGACAATGGCGAAAGCCACGCACCAAAGTAAGAAGCTTAATGAAATTAGGTGTGCGTGTTCAGGCCGCAGTGGCTTGTGGCTTGACCAGCAAAGGACCATGGCGTAGCGCTAAATCTCCGGGGATCAATCAAGCTCTATCGCTTGAATATTTAGCATCCTAAGGGCTTTATTCGCTACGTGATGGGTGGATCACACTTCACCATCCTAAGTGAAACGCCCTGTGCGGAGCCGCATGCAGGGTGTTGTGGGGGCTGAGGGTTAGAGACCCTTGGCTACCCGATTAGTTTTATTCGGGCAACTTTGAACTTGGCAAAACGGTATGCTGCCATTTGAGATGCGAAGCCAAGCCATCTAAATCAGGAAATAACTTTCCGTGGTGAACCCCTTTTCTAAATAACATATATTGAAGATCAGATTTCAAATTTGATGGAATGATTACTCGTTCAAGTTCCCAACCCTCTCTGAGATTTTCCTCTAGACTGCTTTGAGGATTGCAATGAATAGTAAAAACCCCTTCTTGTGATGAAACTCGATTTGCTAAAATTCTTGGGACATACTTATAATCTTTCACAATCTTAAATGGTTGATTTTCCTCAAGTATGTCGTCATGAATTCGTTTGTCAGCATGCATTGCATACAACACTGCGTCTTCAGTTGGATTTGATTTTATGGCGAAGAAAAGAGCAATCAATGGATTATTAGACCAGTCGAGAAGTCTAGTTGGCAATCCATGGTGCTGTGCTACAGAGAGCCACTCAAAATCATTATCAGGCTCCTTTGGCATATGTTGAATTGCAGTTCGCTTAAAGTAAGCAAAGATACTGTTTTCAAACTTGGAAAAACTAGTCTCAGTATAATTAACCCTACCAACAGAAGGCTTCAATATGTGACGCCTCGAGGAATGCCCTCGAAATATCCACTCACCATAACGGCAGGAGAAATATTCAGAATCTATATGGTCGAGTAGCTCATGGTAACTTGCAATTCTTATTTCGCTGATCGACGTAGGCATTATTTATCTCTCTTGCTCGTCATCGCCATCTACTGAATAGTCTGGAAATATTTCCTCTACTTTATAACTGACCGAAGAAAGCTTATTTAAAGCCTTTACGATCCTATTCATAGTGGTTGGCGCAGGCGTTCTTTTATTGTTTGCCAGTTTATTAATTGTGCCTTCGCTAATACCACTTTCTTTAGCTAGCTCAACTTGCTTTATGCCTTGTTTGATTAAGGTATCTTTTAACTTATTAGTCGCCATTTCGCAATACTCGTTACATAAACATGAAATCAATCAGCAACAATTTTGAAATAATTGCCAATAACCAGACTTTCTTAGTCATTTTATATCATATTTCGATATAACTAGATATGTCCGGTCGCAATATGAGAAAAACTAACTACTTAGTATTTTATCGGCGTGTTGTTCAATGCCGGTAAATACCTGTTGGACGGTAAATTTTTTACCGGGCTTAATTCAATTTGGTATGACTGAAGCTAATGGAATTTGTATTTTTTGGGAAGAGGTGATTTGTTTCTGCCTTTGGACATTAATTTAACATTAGTCGTCAGACGCTATATTCTTATCTTGAAGAATGACTAGCAAGTATAGAACAGAAGATTTAGGGGAAAACTGGCTCCATTAAATCGCAAATCAAGCGGATCGACTACAGTGCATTTAGAGTAAACCTTTTTCACTGCAACTCAATATTACCTTTTTTGATTTTTTATGGTTACGCTTTTAAAGACAAAATTTTACAACAAGCGACTTGATCCAATCCCTCAAGATCTTTTCATCCCGTTGGTCTCGGAGGCTTGACTCGAGGTTATAAATGAAAGCTTCGAGCGTTAAACCGCACACTTTGTCAATCTGATGTACTGGGAAATCTAGTGCTGGAGATATGGGAGAAATTGACCCGTGCAAAATTTTTGACCGCAAATCGTAACCCTTTTTTATGATTTCCATATTGCTCTTAATTTCTTCATCTGGCAACACCCAGATGTTCTTCATCAAAGCAGCTGCACGTTTAGGAAGTATTTTTGTATATCCACTAGTTTCACCAAAAACAAGTAACCGTTCGAGCGCACTGGTATATTTAACAATTTTAACGGATAAATTACTTTCCCTTACCGCATCTCCGTACCAATATGTAGCTTCTAGTAGCCGTCGAACCATTGGGTACTCATTCCTAAGGTCTAATTCAAGGTTGATACATTGACTTACAACATCTAACAATTCTTTGGGTCTACCGCTCTCAAAAATTTCGGTAAATTTCTCAGGGAGACCTACGTTTCCTTTTGCCGCTCCCCTATGTAAACATGAGAAATTGCCAGCCGCTGTTTTAAACAGAATATGATTATCAAGTTCAGCTGGAATATTAAAACCCGTCATCATACGGTATGAATGTGAAGCGGATATCACCAAGTGGATTAAATTTATGACATGTTGGGCTAATATTGAAGCAACGTTCCTTGCAAGTTTTAAATTGAAGACCCCTTTCACAGGAACTTCTACAAACCAATAAAAGTTCCTATATCGATCAAGAACACTTGTCCACATTCTCGTTTCATATTCTTCTGGTTTACCATTACCCAATCCATCTGTCATTTTTTCAAAACACAGTCGGTTGATTAACTTTAAGTTCCCAATGTTAAGCGTTTCTGGATAGTCGCATCCATGTGCAACATGACAAGGAACATAAATAGTATAATCGCAAAGTTCACTAGCAATTTTTTTACTCAGCTTACAGACGAAATCTTCTCCATCTGTAACTGGAAAACTGTCATCGAAAATTGCCTTTCCAAACAATTCCGCCGATTGTTTGATAGCGTCTTCTTTATTTATAGAGCGGCCTAGACAATTCTTTTCAACGACATAGTAAGCTAACGCTGTGATATGTGAAAAAACAGATTTTCCACAAAATCGTCCACCACCTTTTATGGGATCCGGGATAGAGGGTTCGTCAGAAGCTTCACCAGATTTAATCAGTTCAGCAATGTCAAAATTTTCGTTGTACTTAATAAGCTCACTAATAGCCTCGTCGAATATTTCATTTGGGTGCGCTATATTAAAACCCTTATCTGCAATGGTTGGTTACGCCTAAACCATAATATAACAGCGATAACAATCGCGATACAGATGATGGAAAACTACACCTAAAGTAAAATTCATAGCGCGAAATAGGAAATATCATTAGTGAGTGATGAAGATGTCAAAGAAAATGATTGGATATATGTCGGCGAAAAGAAAATCCCTGCATATGTAATACGTGTTGCATCACCTCAACACGTCTACGCCGGCTATTTTCAAAATGGACTAAAAGCTATCAAAGATGAATTTATCTTAACTGATAATGGATGGGAGTTTAAATATTCTGGCCCATCAGGTTCATATTTAACTGATAGATTAGAGGCAATAGTAAAACAAGGACCTGACAATGAAACTTAAAAACTACTGGAAGGACATGTGCTTACAACCATTCTCGCAATAATAGGTTGTGTTCTTGGCGTTCTTAATTTCGCCATAAATTGGGACAAACGAAGATGTAAAGTAACCATTGAAGCATGGGATGGAGGTCCGTACGCTTATTGGGGGTCTGGGTATATCGATAAAAACTGAGCAACTGATAACCAGCGCAGACAAACAAGTAGTTATCAACAAGCACCGCTCTCAAGGTAACGTGAACCCGGTATCATGAGAATAGTAGTTGAAATACATAAATCAGAAAGTCTATCAGGTACGATATAAAAATTACTGCAAATGCGACAATAAGACCTGGATGCTGTTTTGTAGAGACAATCCTGCGAATAGACTGTGTTGTCGCATGCAAAACGCCATGGGTAACTGAGCGGCACACATTTAAGAAATAAAATATGACCAAATAGATGGATGTAGCATAGCTGGTTATTAACGATGTTGAGTTAAAGGTTGCTTCCAGCAAGGGGTTACTAATAAATGTTTCTTTGTAATCGCCAAAAACATCGCACTGCTCAAAATAAACGACCTCGCCATTATATACTGACGCCAAACTAGAATATTGATAACACATCTGCCACGGTATTAGTCCTAAATTTCTATCATTCAAATAAAAATGAGGTTTAAATAGAACTGCCAGTAAAAAGAAACATAGTCCAATGAAGAATGACACTACTAAAAGCTTCGCAACCAAATCAACCACAAGTAAAAAAAGTTGAAACCACTTTTTTTTACCTATCCCTGCATCAAGGATCTCACGAGTAATACCCAGTGAAAGATAATCAGCTACGATATTTGAAAGTAAGACAAAGGACAGGCCAATGACACTTACAAGCTGAGCATCTTCAAACAACTCTAATACCGAGGTACCGAGTAGTTTTGCACATAGAAGCGAAAAAATAATAAACAGAATAAGAGTTGCGTCAACGGAGCGCATAAAGACGAGGCGGCCACTTTCATTTTCAAAGAACTGCGTGATGAAACCCCTAGTAATTTTTATTATTGCATCCTGCAATACCATGCCATTTTTAAAGAAAACCTTATAACATCTGAGACGCCAGGTTCTTCTTGCATCTATAGTGAGGCCAAGGGCAACTAAGCCTATTATTGGAGCTGTATATTCAAGTAGTGTCACGTTGGTTTAACTATATTGAGATTTGCTAATGAAAAAGAAATAAAATTTAAACTAATTTCCATACCAACATGCTCTTCCTCTACTGCTTACATGCTATGTCTAATACGTATGATGAATAATGCAAACTAAATTGAGGGGTGAATAAACTTGGTTGGCGGTATGACCCGCTCAACCATGATGTATCTTATTTAGGCGTTTGGTTGCCTAACAATTCCTACTAGACGCCATGTTATTGTCCAATCATCATCAAATTCAAATCTTGCATCTGTAAACGGCTCAAATTTACCTTGGTAATGATATTCGCCCGTGACGGGATCTATTCCTGTTACCTTTGCGGCAGAAACACGTTTATTTTTCGCATCAAGCACATAATACTGCCAGGCATATACGGTATTGGCGTCAGGAACAACCAGCTCGGTCAACTTATAAATTCCAGCATCTTTTGTTTTTCCTGAGCGACTTACGCCACCGCCATAGTTATGCGTTATAGATTTCATGGGGTTAGGAGTACTTAAATCAAAATGGTAATCAAATCCGCCTACATTTGATAAGTCACCGGTTACGCTTTGAAAGGCGTCCATTACTTCTTGCACGGTGGGGTCATTCGATGGTAATTCGACTTCTAATTTTCTGCGGAAGTATATTCCTGCAAATTCTAATGTCATGGTTTTCATATTTGTCATTACTTATCCTTAATGTTTTGACTGAAGCAGAACGCTTCAACCAAAAAAACTAGTCGCGATATGTTAAAAATACAATGTTAATGTGCGATACAAAGTCAACGTTGGATATGAAAGTGCACTAACGTTATAGTCATCTTACACTTTAGCCTTTCAGGCGCGCTCAAAATACGCAACCTTTAACGTCAGCAAGCGCCAAGAAAAGTAAGTTTAAAAACTACATTCATATTGTTACAATACTTATGTAACGATAACTATGTAATTCTTGAGTTCCCCCTATGAGCACCGATATTTTCCCCAAAGTTGTGATTACCGGCGATTATTTTTGTAACCGCGAAAATGAGCGTGAAGAGCTAGGCGCCTATATCTTAAAAGGGCGTCATACGTGGCTGCAAGCACACCGTCGTCACGGCAAAACCTCATTGGTCGCGCAGTGCGTGGAAGATTTACAACACTCCCACTCGCTTTACTATTCCCGCGTGTTTTTATCGTTTTCTATCGATGAAGCGGCGTGTATCCGCAAAATCATCAAAAGCATCGACAGCATTATCCATGCGTTTTTTAACGCTCATGAACCAGAGCAGCCGCTGGGCGAAAAGATGATCCGGTTCGCCAGCTTACTGAGTGAAGTGTTCAGAAAATTACAACCGACCATTAGCCTGCAGAACAACCGTCCCGTTATCTCGACGGCAAAAAATTTTGATATTGTGGCTCTAGAAGATGCCCTTGCCGGATTAAATGCATTAGCCGCCAAGTTTGATTTTCGAGCGGTCTTATTTATCGATGAGTTTCAAGAAATCGCCAAACTAAAAGAGCACCTCATGCTTGAATCGACCATCCGCGAGCAAGTAGAAGATGCCACGCATCTAACGTTTATTTTCGCAGGCTCAGAAAAAACACTGATGCAACAGGCCTTCACTAATAAGAAACGACCGCTGTACAAACACCTTCAACCGTTTGAAGTGAAGCGTATTTCAACCCCGTGTTACCACAAACATTTAAACAAGCTAGCGCGAGATAGGTGGCAACACCCGATGGATGAAGACGCGTTTGAAACGCTCATGTTCTTAACCCAGCGCCACCCCTACTACGTTAATTTTCTTTGCGATGAGCTTTGGAAAAAAGAAATGCCACCGACACGACATGATGTCGAAGAGGCATGGAATGTGGTCGTTTATAAAGCGAAGCGCGAAGGGGCTTATCAAGACAGCGCATTAACGTTAAATGAAATACGCGTTATCACCGGTATTGCAAACGGGTTCACGCAAAACATGACCCGAAAAGATGTTGTTCGCTCACTCGACATGGCCGCTTCATCGATTCAATCGACCTTAAAAGCGCTCATCGAAAAAGGCTTCATTGATGAAAATGAAGACGGTTACTATGTTATCGATCCGGGGCTTGCCACGTTTGCATTAAGGCAAGCGGGTAATTAAGACACGCGCGCTACAAACGCAGCGTCATCATCACAAAATAAAGCGCCTGGGATGCGCAAAACACTCGACAAAAACGCAAGAAAGGCCGGCGTGAAATCGCTCATATTCGCCCTTAACCTGCACACAAAATTCGGCTCTTATCTCATCGTAGAAGGCGCAATCTTGCAGCCACAAATGGCGACCGATGAGAGACTGTGTAGACAACAAAAACGTCCTCAACACATGACACAAAACATCACATCTAGCGCCGCGCAAGCGAGCCTTTTTCGCACGCAATTTGCGTATTTTTAGCACCACTTTCACGGCGCATATGTGGCGGCATGTTTAACAAAAATAAGCGAACCCCGAGACAACAAACCGGACAACATTCAGCGTGGCTTTCACAAAAAACGTGACAAAAATAGCCAACCAACGCCTGGCATTTTTTGCAAGCGCGCGGCGTTTTATCATGACGACTTTGTCGGTAAGTTTTCACCCAACTCGGTCCTAAAATACGCACACCAAGTAACCACTTTTACGCGCACTTTCATCAACAATGTGACGACAAAATTTCGCGACTTCCGCCGCTTTTTCGTGACACGTTTTAACCTCATCATCCTGTCAAACCCGCGGCATTTTCAGCAAACGCCAAAAAAGGCTGTTTTTCGCAACATCCCCCCAAAAATAACAGGGGTGATTCACCCTTAAGCCCTGATTTTATTGGGCTAGCGCCAAGGGTGAATCGCTTTTTGGGCAAAAAAGACCCATTTTTGGTAAAAAATACACCTAGGTGAATCGCCTCCAGCCCAGTAAACATGCGCCGTGACACAAATCTGATTCACCCCCCTGTAAATAGACACCCTAACGTGAATCGCCCCAGAGGCCGCTAATGGCGAGGGTTTGATTAGCATGGCAACGCCTGCGTTATGTGTGACACGACTAAAGCGCAAAAAACGGGGACCGCGCACAATGCGCATGAAGCACGGTTTTTATCAAAACGGATAGCGTTCCGGTCGCCGCCTTATCGCGCCGCGGGCATGCACGTTTTGGCAAGGTTGTGCCAACATGCTTGATAACATTGCGACACATGTGCAGGAAATTTATTGTCACGGGAACGTCAGTCATCATAGAGCAAAATGCGCAACACTTTCTAACCCTCGGTGGGTATTTCACGACACATGCTCCTCCCACCCAGCCGCCCTGCCCAGCACATAAGACGCTTCCCAAGTGACGACATGTACGTTTGACGCGCAGACTCGTCTAATACACACCGCTAGCAACCTTAACCTGCGGCATAAAGCGAGAACACGTTTGGATGTTATTGGGTGCTTTTTTTATGCTTTAAGGAATAAGAAAAACGTAGGTACGCGTTGCATTCACCCGGCGTCTTATGACGACACAATGGATGATGTCTCAGTAGGTGATTTCTCAGTAAATAATGAAACAAGCTGCGCGCGCAAACATTGATAAAGCGCCTCTGGCAACAGCGGCTTGCCCAAATGCGCGGAAAACCCGCACTGCAAATAATGCGTAACCTCATCCTTCATGACATTTGCGGTAAACGCAATGATGGGCACGGCAACATTCTCCAAGCGCAATGTTTCACACGCCGCAACGCCGTCCATCACCGGCATGTGAATGTCCATAAAGATGATAGCCGGCGCGTGTTGTTTGACCGCGCTTATCGCTTGTGCGCCATCAGTGACCGAGACGACAGTGGCGTTGGTCGGCGCCAGCATAAAGGCCAATAATTCAAGGTTGATGGCATTATCATCGGCGATAAGAATCGTCATCCCGGTTAAATTTGGCGCACCGGTGTGTGATGAAAGGTTATTCACTCTCGTTGCACATTCGCTATCACCATGGCCATCATTAACGCCAGCACCATCGTCATCATTATCGTCATCATTTTCACACGCCAGCAAGGGCATTCGCGGCAACACAAGCCTCACCGTGGTGCCCACCCCTTTGACGCTATCAATGGCAATCGTGCCTTGCATGAGCTGCACCAAATCGCGCGTAATAGCCAACCCAAGCCCGGTGCCGCCGTGCGCACGCGTTGTACAGCGTTCAGCCTGTTTATAGCGGTCAAACACAGTGGCCAGCGCTTTTTTTGACATCCCCACGCCCGTATCGCAGATATCCATACACAACGCCAATGGAGTGTTCGCGCACGCGTGCGCATCATCATTAACGCGCGTAACATCAAGGGTTGTTAACCACAATCGAACGGTGACCTGACCGCGCGGGGTAAATTTAACGGCATTGCCGATAAGGTTGGTCAATATTTGCGAAAAGCGCACCGGATCGCCTTGCCACCGAGCGTCCATGCCAGCACCCATACCAGAGGCAATGTTAAGGCGTAACGTCGTAGACTGTTGACGGGCAAGCGGGTGCAGTGACGCTATCACTGCATACACCCTTTCGCGCAACGAAAAGTCGATACGTTCAAGCGTTAGCGCATTGGCCTTAAGCTTTGAAAAATCCAAGATATCATTGACAAGGCGCAGCATTGAGGTGGCCGGCACCAGGGCTTTATCCACCCATACACGTTCATCTGGCTGCACCACCCTCTCTTGCAACATATGCAAATACCCCAACACCCCGTTAAGCAGCGTTCGAATTTCATGACTCATGCACGCCAGGAAATCTTCTGTGGCGCGCTGCGCCTCAAGTGCCGCTGCGTTTTGCGCCTCGAGTGCGGCAATTTTTGCCTCTAGCACGTCAATATGAGATTGGCGCATATCCGCGCGAGGAATGAGTTTCATGCAACACGTAATGGGAAACGAGAGGGTATCTTTTGTATCGTAAACACTCGACTAACGTTTATAGTCTGTTTCACATTTTTTTTACGAGACATCAACATATTACCCGCCCTGCCCCATTACGTCAGCATCAAGACATATACCTTCACACGCCGCATCTGCCAGGCAAAAAAACGAAACGCAGCGAGCGCCAATAGCATGCAATTGCGCATCAGCAACACCCTACTAACATATACACTCCTAAAAGCGCGCGAAACGCGCCAGTTACCAAAAAAACGGTTCGGCGCACCTCCAAACAACCTAAACCCGCAAAATCGCCTTACAGGGCGTTACAGCGCATATACGCATGAGGTAGATAAATACCGCTACAAAAGAGGAGGCGTATATTCCCTATACCCTCAGCAATTACACACCTTAAATGAAATAGCCTACCCAACAAGATGGCCGATAGGCCATATAGTGAGCGAACGCGAACGGTAACCTTTATCCACCTTAACGCCCCTACACATGTATATCCGCGACAAACACACCCTACATACCCACAAGTCTCACATCGCGCCTTTAAAAACTAAGGCGAAGCCGTTTAACTTCTCGCGGCATCTGGCGAAGCCAGATTGCAAAGCGAGGCTTTATAGCAGTGAATTGCTCGAGAAGAGCAAGAGCACGCAGTGCTTAAAATAAAAAGAATAACTGAGCGAAGCGAAGGCATTACTAGGCCATGCGAAGCATGGGGCGCAGTGAGCGAAGCGAACGGAGGGTAGGTTTTTTTGCGCAGCAAAAATAAAAATCGGAGGAATGTTAATTGAAATGGGTTATCCACAATATTTGTTTTGTAATTCATAGCATGATTAATATATATAATATGGATAAAAGAAGAAAAGAATAAAAGAATTTATAATTTTAAAAAAACTAAATAAAACAATATATTACAGAATATCATGGCTTTTTTTTGGGAGCAGTAACATCCAGCAATGCTCAAACGGGAGTCATAGCATCCACATGTTTCTCATCATGGGAGTTGTAGCATCCACATAAGGGAGCTAAAACATCCACTTTGAGTATCATAGGGGAGTCATAGCGTCCACTTCAATATAGCCGATCGCCCACATTATTAATCATTAAACTTTAAATTGCAGTGCCGGGGAGCCATAACATCCACCTTATGGGAGCCAAAACTACCACGTAAGGGAGTTATAGCGTCCACATAAGGGAGTCAAAACATCCACTTTATCCAAACTTATCCACAGACGTTAATTGACCATCTTGTGCTGCTTGGGAGTTTAAGCTTGCACGTTTATTAGCTGCTTTTTGCTCTCTCTGGAATTCAGAGGATGCCAAGACATTATATTTTACATCTACAATCGTTTTTCCGGATTTACGAACATCCATATTAAATGATCGGAGAACTTGTTTGTCGATCAACTCTTTAAGAGCGGATACAACTTTTTTGCGATTGTCAGTATCACGCCCTTGCCTCAATAACCCGCTATTTGTAAGGTCTGAATACATGAAATGATAATCTTGAATAATACTCGCATTTGTATAGCGGTTAATTAAGCGTTTGTATATCCACCTAGCGAGCTGTTCATCACACGTCATAAGTCTGTCGTAATTAAACTGCCTATATTCAAGCTCATTGATACTTTTGCTCACAAAAAGAGGTAATCGCCCCATGTGATGAGCGTCTGTGTCTGCAATATAGTCATCACGACCAACTGTAACTAGGTCTTGAATGATTGAGCCTCTCCATACCTCTTTTTCGCCGTGATAGAGTGTAATGATGCACGAACTCATCACCTCAATTGAGTGTTTAATTTGTTCAATACTGCGCGAGCGTTTACGAGATTTCAGTTCCCTGTATATCATCCGTAATGTAAATCGAACCCAACTTTCGACATTTTGAACATCATGATATCCATAGAGCTGCATTGTAAAAATTTTCTTCAAGGCTTCTTCTATCAACTCTTCCGAAACGCTAGGAAAAAAGGCTTTGTAACTCCCGTCTTTTTGTTCAATTAAAGCGGGTTGAATTTTTACTGTGTAATCTTGGTTTTTATATCTATAAGGCCACTTATAAGGATCTGCGTGACCTGTCGAAGTGCGCAGCTTTTCGGCCTGAGCAGGCGTTAAAAAATATTTTGGAATGCTTTCCCAAATTTCTACCGTGTTTGAAACCGTGCTTTCGTCATTGCTAATAAAAGATCCGAACAGATCGAGCTGATGGCTTCTTTGCTGAATAGTAGGTGGCGTTTTATTCTTGTCCATTTTTGCCATGAAATTGTATCAACCGTTCTTTATCTCTCGTTTCAAAGCTTCCATAGCTCGCTCTAATACATATGCATGATTCCATTTCGGGCGCTGTGATTTACCAAAGCTCTTAAAATCATCAATAACGCTTTTAGGTCCACGAATAAGTACCTGCTCTTCAGGTTCTTTTTTTGGTTTAGGAGCTGTCGTAGGTTTTGGCTCACGACTTGTAAACCCCTGCTCTTCTGCAATTTCACGCACTTGGTCAAGATTAGGCTTGTCGTCTCCAGAGTGTGGATTCGACATCCATTCAGAGGCGTCTATATCATCTAAAGCATCCCCAAAATCGAATTTTTTCTTGGTGTCTGTGTTCATGCTGTCACCTGTTTACGCTTCTTCGGTGTTTTGGCTTTAAATATAGATATGACCTCCCCAGCAAAAGAGCGGGCATTTGCAATAGCGTCATCAAGCTTATACGTGCTGGAGGGCAGTTCTTCAAGTGAGCATTGATGATCGAATATCATTTTAAAGGCATTACGCTCTGTAAGCTGAGTCGATAAAACAGGGATATCCGCAGCTTCTAACTGTTCGGTCAAGCTGCGCTCAATTTTGGTTCGAATAGCAGCCCTCATCCGCGTCATAAGCACAGCAAATGGAATCTTGCGACCCATCCCCTTTTCTTGCTGACGAATAAGCTTGATCGCGTCAGCGGCACTTTCACCCTCCATAGGCCCGGCTTGGGTTGGAATAATCACTAGGTCAGAACGGCTAATAGCGAAAGCAACTAGCATTGAGCTAGTACCTTCTAAGTCAATGATGACGAAAGGTGATTTTGACTTAGCCTCGTCTATAACATCAATGATATTTTCTTCTGTAGGCTTAGATTCGATAGTCATTTTTTCGGGAACACTACCACCTTTTCCCCATTTAACTGACCATTGCCGTGGGTCGCAGTCAATAACAGTAACGCCTAGTCCTTTTTGTGAAAGTTCTGTGGCGAGTAGCATTGCTGCAGTAGTCTTTCCCGCCCCACCCTTTGGGCTTGCAAGGCTGATAACTGGCATGTAACACCTCTTGAATTAGAGAGAATTTAATAACTTAGTGTTGATAACATCAATTTAGCACACAGATGAAATATAGCAATAGATACTAAAACATATATATATCTATTAAAATATATTTATATATATTGATATTATTTTATATAAAGCGCTTATGGTCGTAATTTTTATGCCCTACTTACCGAGCATTCGGACGAATCAAATCCGCGATTGAAGGACATGATTTCACCGTACCTATGCTGCCATTAAAATTCTCAAAAGTATTCAACACGATTTTTGAGAGGGAATTATCAATTAAACAATTGATGCAGATAGAGCCACTCGCAAAATACAATTACCGTGATGTGTCAGCGCAATTCGACCAGATTTACAACGCTATCGATTCAGCAGAGGAGGGAACATATGCTTAGCAAAAACAGTCTAGCAGCACTTAAAGCACCTAAGAAAGAAGATGCTTATCAGCCTGTGTTACATCGTGTTCAAACAGCGTCAGAAACGCCATCGAAAGTGAAAAGGAATACGATAGGTCGGCCACCCAAAGCAAAAGCACAAAAGAGAACGTATAAGATAACGTTATCTTTAACACCTAAACAAGGTGAGGAAATTAGCGCAAAGGCTGGGATAGCAGGGGAGGCGACTTATCTGTATGACCAGCTGTTAAGGGCAGGGATAATATCGTCTGATTAGTTACGCCTTGTCAGTCAGTCGTGCGTAACATTCAAGGTTGTCTCGTTCACTTGTGACTTATACCATCGCAATACTATTAACAAGAAGGTGTTTATGTCCAAAAATATCTCATCCAACGTCGAGCGGCTATCTGCTAAAGGGCAGGGTAGACGGTTCGTTCTATCAAAACCGTTATCACTGTCGCTTTGGGTCACGGGAACGCCAGTAAAACGTACTTAACCCACCACTAGCGAATGAAGATATTACACGGCGGCTTCGCTGCAGTGTTGATGTCTTTTTTTTTGATAAATATCGTCAAGGCGGCAGCCGCTGCCTCGCAGAGCAGGCCTGTTGAGCGTCAGCGAATAAAAGGGGTGAAGTAGGCCTACTTCACCTTTCCTGCCACGCAAAATCAAAATATTAAATAGTATTGAAAAATACTGTAATTTTATTTTTTCTTTACTTGAGGAAAGAATCTCGTTTATTCACCGTGATAACGCACTAATCTCGTACAATATCGGGTAGGATTAATAATCAATATAAGACACCGTTTAATATTGTTTTATTCTTGTTTAATCTCTAATAATACAGCTTTAATATAGGTAAATATCGTTGGGTAAATCACTAAGCGAACGCATTGCGAAACACATGATGACGCAACCCATGCGTCGAAACACAAAAAATAGAGTCGCCTTTCAAGTGCATAAGAAAGGGATTGAAGAAGCACTAACCGAAGGTTGGCCCGTAAAGGCAATATGGGCAACGCTACAGTCAGAAAACGAAATATCGATGAGTTACCAGGCATTCAATCAACAGGTGAATAAATATATTCGCGGTAAGGATACACAGACAAATCATCCTGATATGCCTGACAAGCAACATATCAAACGCGATGGTAAGCAAGGTGCAAGCACCGCTGCAAAAGGGTTTGTCTTCGACCCAAATCCTAAAAAAGAGGACCTTTTTTAATCGTGGCCTGAGTGATTTGGTGGCAGTGCCTTACGGACATACATGTAGGTAAGGCGAACTGAAGATGTGTAAGTGTCGGTTAGGGTCAGGCAAAAAAAGCGTTTTCTTTACGCCGTAGGCTGTGTCAACATCATTATATCATCATGCAATAACGAGCAGGGGAGGGCGTTGGAAGTACTATGAAAGTGACAAAGGCAGATGAGAACGCCGTTTATCAATTCGTCTTCAGTAAACGCAATGACGTCTTTCGATTTGTGACAAATTTTACGCTCCAAATTCAATTTAGGGAAAACTACGATAAAGCGGTGTTAGACGACATCCTAGATTCGCTTGTTGCATGTGGAAAGCTAAAAACAAACGGGGTGACTGATGATGCGCTGCGCTTATTTTGGGTCGACCGAGCGCCTGGTTACTATGCTAGATTTTCAAACAAGTGGAATTAGCGAGTTATTTGGATAAGCGGCTGCCATCAAGAATACCCCGCGCATCATCGATTAAACAATAGGTCTTGTTAAGCTCTTTTATCGTCGCGTCATCATGTTTATGCTGCGCCATTAGCAACGAGACTACTTGCAGTGCTTTTGTTAGTTGGTCAGAGGCGTCGATGATATTTGGTTGCTGCATACCTTTCTCTTCAAGTGTTGTCACCTAAACCATAATATAAAATGTTGAATTCACAATTTACACTGAACATATGGGCAGTTCTTCATGTATACACGGCTTCGTTGCCTTATGCCAACTTACCTTCAATCTGCGATTCACACGAGTAATTTACTCACCAGTTCACAGTTTTGCTAGCGGCTTCCTTCAGACAATCAATCGCGGTTTTGTCCTTGCCATTCGCTAGTAGTTAGCGTCTAATAATTTCACGCTAAGAGACGGTGATTTTTCTACAGAAAAATTTCGCCTCGTTAGTTTATGCTCATGCTAGGTGTAAACTAACGAGACGAAATTTCAGGATTTCACGAGACAAATGGGAGTTAAAGCATCAAGGGGGAAACTTATGGCTAGCAACAGGATTGACGCAGACTTTAGCGAAGAAACCGTCGGTCTAGCCCTTGAAACATTCTTATCATTATTAAGCTTTCCTCGTTTTCGGATGAGTATTGAACCCTTCTCAAGAGGAAAAGAGCGATGGCTTGGGACAGACGCTCGCATGCGTCATGAGATAGAAGGATTCGCCCCATTTTACATGCAATTTAAGCGTCCATCTGCATATCCTGACTATAGTAGGTCAAAAATAATAAGAGACCGAAAGTCTTTGATATCACATGATGCAGCAAGTCCACGTGCCCTATTCTTTGGTTTGCGGGACAAACGCAATAACCAACCCGATTACCAGCATAATGTGCTTTTTCGATGGAGACAACGTTTGGTTAATTATAGTGGGAGCGATGCAGCGTACATCTGCCCGCTATTTCTAGAGAGGGCTGCCTACAGATTCCATGTTCATTTGGCTGGAATACGTCGTTGGGGTAAGTTCTGGTTGCAACATCCGTGGGATGCTGGGGATGTTCTCATTAATGCGGGTGGAAATAGGATCGCCTTCGAGCGCATACCAGTGCTTGCAGAGCACGTAAGCATACCGCCACACGCATTAGTTACGAGCTCCAAACACAGGTATAGTTTCTCTGAAGAAGGCCATGACTTATGTTTTCACTCTCCCGAGGAGTTACCCGATGGAGCGCGCAGATTTGGAGACTGGCTTGGCGATCTTTCACAAGCGGCATTGACTGAGAAGTCGCTCATTTATACAGAGAGTGCTGGTCAAATTCTCACCGAGCTTCTGACTATGGACGATGAAATATTTCCTTATCCTGTTGAGCCTACAAAGAAGGAAGATGGCATCACTCAATGGCTAAACTTTGGAGAGCACATGAGTAAAACCTATGCCATCGAGCAGTTTGCCTTTGTGGTTTGGAAAGATGAGCCACCGTTTCCGTTTTAATAGCCAAAGCATATTATGAATTTTTCATTGCGGTTGTTGAAATTGTGCTTTGTATTGTTCTGTAATGTCACACAGTTTACCTTCATGTAATTGATAGATAGTATCTGCACTTAAAATGGTCTCTGGTCGATGCGCTATAATTATTCGCGTCATATCTAGCTGTTGAACGGCTTGATTGACATGGTGCTCAAGCGCAATATCCAGATGGCTCGTCGCTTCATCTAAAAAGAGTATTTTAGGTTGTCTATATAGCGCCCTTGCCAGCAGTAGCCTTTGTTTTTGCCCGCCAGACAATGCACTGCCCATATCCCCGACCAGTGAGTTATAGCCCATGTTCATTTGACTGATATCAGGGTGAATGCCGGCAAGCACTGCAGCTTGCGTTACCTGCTCCATATCCATCTGAGTATCAAAAAAACTGATGTTTTCTGCCAACGTGCCTGACATCAGTTGGTCATCTTGCATAACACAAGCGATTTGTTGGCGATAATGCCGTAAGCCTAAGTGTTCAATGCTCATACCATCGACTTCAATTTTGCCCGATGTGGGTGGTAATAAGCCTAACATTAACTTCATTAAGGTGGATTTACCTGTACCAGAGGGGCCGATGATGGCAATGTTTTCACCCGCGTTAACAGTGATACTTAGTTTATCAAATAGGTAAGGCTCATTGTTCGCATATCGAAATTTCAATTGATGAATACTTAACTGGCCAGTAATGTTTTTGAATTGATGGTGAGTTCCTTCATTTTCTTTGTTCGTCAGCGCAATATCAGCCAGTCGGTCGAGGTGCAGGGAAGTCATTTTGATATCAATCAGGTTGCCGATCAGACCAGACATTCGGTTGGTGAACTGATTTTTATATGCCATAAACGCAAACAGCATTCCAACAGAAATGTTCCCTTCCATTACCGCTAACGCTGCTAGGTAGACGATTAACACATTTTCAACGCCAAATAACAGGCTGTTGATGGTTTGATAGGAAATATGCCATTTACCTAAACGATAGCCTTGATTCACGGCTTCGGTGTACTTGTTTTGCCAAATATTTAGTCGCTGCGCTTGCTGGCCAAAAAGTTTAATGCTTTGCATGCCGCGTACAGTTTCCATAAAGTTGGACTGCTCTGCAGCACCTGCAACGATGCTCGATTCGGTCAGTTGGTGCAAGGGCCTATACAATGCAAAACGCAAGATGGCATAAAGTGTAACCACGCCTAAAACAACCAGTGCCAACGCCACATCGTATAAAAACATCATAACCAGCACGACAATGGACATCAATCCGTCAATCACGCCTTCCACGATTTTATTAGTGAATAAGTCTCGAATACTATTCAGCGAGCCAAACCGTGACACCACATCGCCTATGTGGCGTTTGTCAAAATACTCCAGTGGTAGATGGACGAGATGACGCATCAAATTGGTCGCCATTTGCACGCTCATGGTCGAGGATAAATGAAGCACCACCCAACTACGAAAGGTCTCCGTTACAACGCTGACTAACATCACCAAGCCAAACCCTAACGCCAACACGACCAAGAGCGGCTTATCAAAACTTACCAACACTTCATCAACCACTAATTGCGTGTAATAGGGTGCAGCAAGCATTAATAACTGCAGTACAAGCGACAACGCAAATAGCTTAATTAGCGAGGATTTAAGCCCATCAATGCGCGTCCAAAAAGCGGTAATTCCCAACCTAGCGCGCTCGTCTTTTTTCTTGAACTCAGAGGTTGGTGTTAACTCAAGCGCGATACCGGTAAAGGATGTGTCGACGTCCTTCATCGGTACCTCGCGCTGACCAACAGCAGGGTCAAGAATGGTAACCGATTGGCGAGATACTTTTCTAAGCACCACAAAGTGATTCATATCCCAGTGTAATATGCACGGTGTTTTTAAATTCTTAAGTTCGTCCAATTCAAGCTTTAGTGCGCGCCCCACCATGTTTAGCTGTTCCGCAAGTTGCATTAATTGCTGCAAATTTGCGCCTTTAAACGAAATGTTGTATCGACTTCGCAGTGTCGATAAATCAATCTTGTGGCCATGATGGTTAGCAACCATGGCGACAGAGGCTAGGCCACATTCAGCAGCTTCGGATTGGTAGATTAAATTCACTTCAATGTAGTCAATTAGGAGCCGAATTATTCAACAAATTCGGTGTCAATATTTAAGCTGAAAAGTTGAGTTTTCATAGATTGTTGCTTTAGGCTTTTTCTAAGCTATTTTTGATAGCTCGTTGTATGCTAAAATCAAAGAGTATAGGTGCTATTATGATGATGAAATAGCTATTGATTAAAGGGCTGATACCAAAAACGCTATCAACTGCGCTTAAAGACACATTCATGGCTTCTCCTTTTATATTTTTGATAAACAGTAGCGCCGCTTCAAACCTGACTACGCTGCATTAAATATTTGACGAATTTGTTATTCGCTATCGGCTTTCGCTGAGTCACCAGTCCCAGCTAGATAAATTTCTTCCTGCAACGGTAACGGAGTTGCATGTTGTGATTGCAAATTCTGTTGTGCGCCATCCTCTGGCTTTAGATGTTGCGATAAAAATGTTTCCATTTGTCGATAAAAATCAAATCTATTTTTATCTTGTGAAAATCCATGGCCTTCTTCTCTTACCATCGAAATATACGGCTTACCGATTTTCTTCAAATTCTGCGATAATGAGTCATATTGTTCCATTGGCACACGAACATCTTTACTACCATGCGCAATAAACAAGTCGGCTCTGATTTTGTCGACATTGTGTGCTGGTGAATAGGCTTTTAACTTCTCCTCGTCTGTTCCAAGAACAGCATCAAGATATTTTCTTCCGGACTCACTTTTGGGTATATCACCGGCTCTCTTCATCTCAAGCAAATCATACACGCCGACATAACCAATGCCGCATTGATAAAGGTCCGGCTCTCGCACCAAGCTTTGCAACGTGCCATAGCCACCATAAGAGCCGCCATAAATGCATAATCTATCTTTATCAGCAAACCCTTGATTAACCATCCATAAAGTGGCATCAGTCTTGTCATCTATCATCTTACTACCCCAATACCCAAAGCCGCTTCGCAAAAAGTCTTGTCCATAGCCGCCCGAACCTCTGAAATTGACCATTACAACCGCATATCCGCGGCTAGCTAAAAACTGCGCTTCATTATTCCAGCCCCAATAATCTCTAATGCCGTGAGGTCCGCCGTGAACAATTTGCACCATTGGGAAGGGCGCTTCTCCGGTGGTGGGGAGTACGTAATAGCCATTAAGCTCAACCCCATCTCGCGCGTTAAATCTGAAAGGTACCTTCTCTGCCATCAATTCAGGTTTGATAGCGTCTTGTGTCGATGCAAGATATTTAATTGCAGGGGTTGACCCATCTTTGCCGCGATTGAATAAATAAAATTGACCGGGATCTTGGTCTGATGATGCGTGAAAAACCACTTTATTTTCATCACCGGATAGAGAATAAATCGTCATGTTTAGAGAGGAATGGTCGGTACCAAATGCCGAATGAATATCTGAAGATATCTTTCTAAACTCGCTATTTTCATCGAGAAATACGATATTCCTATAATCGGGAGCATAGGCAACTGACTCGAGGGAACCATTGAATGACAGGCCCCGCCCCATAATGTCCAGTTTTGCTTCACGGTGCAGCAGTGACGTCTCTAACGTTGCTAACTCAATGCCATATACGCTCTCACCGCCAAACTCTTTGTTCGAGCTGAAATAAGCGATAGTACTGTCTGCATTAAAACCAAGTAGTCTTATCGCGGCGCCTTTTTCATAAAAATCTAATTCTACACGGCTCCAGTCGCTGGTCGGCGTTCGTTTCACAAAGACTTTTACCAGGCCTAGACCAATCTCATCATCGTCCTGTTCATCATACGCCGTGGCAATACGAGGTTTCCCGTTGGTATCTGCCAGTATAGTTTGTGCACCATTAGGCTCACCTGCTATATAGTCTTCTTTGCCGGTTTCAATATCAATCTTCCATAGCTTGGTTTGTCCGTCATCAAAGTAGTCAAACATATGTGTTTTGGTTACCAAAATCTTATCTGGCTCGTTTGGCAACATATGAATTACCCGATACCAGGTTCTTTGAGGCACGTTAAGCTGTCGACCTTTTTTGCCATCCAAATCATACGCAACGAGCAATTCAGGTGATGAGCGATTATCTAAGTAGCCAACGAATTTTTGATACCCGACGATAAATCGGTCGTTTCGCGGCCACATAACGCGCGTGATCCGCCTGTAATCTCCGAAATTAATCGATGATTTAACAGTAGTGAGATTTATATCCATAATCGCTAGCGTATCTGATGTGCCTTGTCGAAATTTTGCGGCTAACCATTTCCCATCAGGTGACATCGACATAGAACTAAATTGGGCGTTCTTAAAAAATGCTTCAATAGGCACATCGCTTGGCATGCTACCTGTTTTTGGCGTTGAAACTGATGCGCTAGAAATGCTGGCAAAGCATAATAGCATCAAAATTGATAACGTCTTTTTCATCTCACCGTTCATTTGTTTTTGTCCACTGCAATTAGAATAAAATAATCAGTAGCAAGAGCGTCATCAACTTTCAGTTGATGACGCTCTGCCACACGGTATCAACAATTAGTTGTTTGACATGTGCAAACGTTCGTTCATGGCTTTGTGCGTTTTAGCAAAGTTTGACTCTGATTGGTTTTGCAAAAACGTACTGGTAGAGAGGTAGTGAGTGACTGCGGCTTCACTGCTGATGTCACCACCATTAACCGTTTGAAGTTGCTTTTGATTTAATGTTTTCATATTATCTCTCCTTGAGACGTTATAAGTTATATTTTAAGGTTTAAACACGCCC
>DDLV01000058.1 GCA_002340325.1 Glaciecola sp. UBA2563
CCCATTCCAAAGAAACCCAGCAGGCGCTGGGTTTTTTTATGTCTGTTTAAGATGTGAAATAGTTTGGGATTCACTGCTTGAGAGTATTTGATTGTCCCTATACAAGTCACTAGGATTCACAATCCTAAAGACCCAGCTAAATCTGTCTTTTTAGGTTTACCAACTTCCTGTATTCGGCATAGAAAGCCAAGGTTCAGCTGCAGGTAAATGATTACCTTTTTGCAGCAATTCTATAGAGATACCATCGGGAGATTTCACAAAAGCCATATGCCCATCTCTAGGCGGCCTAAGGATCGTTACATCATTTTCTTTAAGGCGTTGGCAGACATCGTAGATATTATCAACGCGAAAGGCGAGATGCCCAAATGCTCTGCCGTTTCCATAGTCTTCAGTATTGTCCCAATTATACGTGAGTTCAATTAAAGGTCCTTTGCGAGATTTGGCTAATTCAAGGTCTTTTTCTGCTGATAAAAATACCAAAGTGAACCTGCCTTTTTCGTTATCTATACGATGAGTTTCAATCAAGCCAAGGAGTTCGCAAAAAAAATGAAGTGTTTTTTGCAAGTCTTTGACTCTTATCATTGTGTGTAAATATTGCATATAAACCACTCAATAAAATGAAGGTATGGTTGCTTTGAAAGCATTGAACGTTTAGTCGATGCGATCACCTAACGCATCGAATTGATGAAAATTTGCAAAAACTAGGGCGGAAGTATTTTAATAGGGTTCAAACAAAAAGATATTACACCGCCCGTTTTAATTTACATAATACGACCGAATACGCGACGTCTTCCCTTTGTAGATTTGTTTCGACGCATTCGGGACCTGAGTTCAGTTCTTTTGTTGTCTAACCAATCTTCTCTGCCGATGCTGCCGCCCCTGCGTCGTTGCTCAGTGCTTCGATAGGCACAGAAAGCTTGATACGCTTCTAAGTCTTCTGATAAATCCTGAATAACTAGCTCCATCATGATCGTATCATCTATGTAGCCTAAACCAGGTATTGAATCTGGGATAAGGTCTTGAGGTTCCGCAAAATACGCAAGAGACGTTAAAACTTCTATGCGTTCGTCTTCTGGCATTTTCCATTCCTGATCCTGCAATGACTGTATAAGAAGCTCAAATGAAACGAGTCTTTTTGCAACGAAGTCTGGCACTCTCGCTGCCTCCATTTCATCACATAGCGCAAGCGCGTTTTCAATAATAGTTTCTTCAGGCAACTCTTTAGTCTTTTCGATTGCCGCAAGCATAAGTTCTTTAAAATGTTCTAAATCACTGTCGTTAAGTTGAATATGGATATCCAATGCCACCTTTATTCTCCTAATTTTCTGGGTCTCAAACGAAATTTCGTTTTGGATTTCTATGCTAGTATTAAGCAAATCGAAGCTGCTTTCAACTTACACGTATGGATATTCAAATAATTGGTTATATCGCCGCCATCTGCACCAGCCTTTCATTTCTTCCACAGGCGCTAAAAGTGATAAAGACTAAGGACACTGAAGCGTTGTCTCTCTCGATGTATTCTATTTTTACGTTTGGCGTAATAATGTGGTTGGTATATGCGCTATTAATTTGGGATATGCCAATGATTTTCGCTAACACTGTAACATTAACACTGGCACTTATTATTTTCTTGTTGAAGGTAAAACACACATTGCAATCAGCTTCTAGTCAAGGGAATTAAATAACACCTACAGAGAGTACTTTATGTGTTAAGTAGTAAAAGTTTCATTTGGCTAAATGCAATAATATAGTAGTCATAGTAGTCGATAAACAACAAAGTTATATTTATGCCATATCCAATAAGGCAATGATCAATTTTTCGATACCTTCATCTGCTTCTACCAAATTCTGCGCTAGCATATATGCAGGTGTCGTTACCACCTTTTCTTTTTCATCAATTACTATATCCGTAACTGAACAATTAACATGTACACCACCCACTTGTTCAATGGCATTTGCAGTGTCTTGATCTGTACCAATTGTCAATTTGGTCTGTTTAGGGTGTATATGAGGAATTAGGGCAGGTGCAATACACATATAGCCAATTGGTTTGTTCGCGTCAGAAAAATCCAAAAGCGATGTTTTAATGTCAGGTGATATTGCCGCATCTTTACCATTAATAGCAAAATCGCAAAGGTTTTTAGCGGCACCAAATCCACCGGGAAGAACAACTGCATCGAAGTCGACTGGAGATAATTCAGTGAGAGGCGAAATTTCGCCACGCGCGATTCGGGCGGATTCAACCAGTATATTGCGTTTTTCTACTGTCACTTCACCTGTTAGATGATTGATGGTGTGCATCTGTTCTCTATCTGGTGCAAAGCATTGATACGAAGCACCTTGTTTTGCAATATGTAACAATGTAAGCACTGCTTCGTTAATTTCAGCACCATCGTATACACCAGAACCGGATAAAATCACCGCGACCTTTTTCATGTTGACTATACCTATTTGTTTTATATTTTTTCTACAAAAGCTTTGTGACAAATCAGAGTGTTATCATTATATTAACTCTGAGTTTATATACCCAAAATAATAACCTAGCGTTTTGCAAAAAGCCAAGTAGTATCAAGCTACTGAATGCTCTTTATCTGTGCTATGTTTTTAGTTTCAAATAAAGTAACATGCGTGCTCCATAAATTTACCCAGAGAAAAAGGAATATGCAGATGTCTGATGACGGTAATTTTAAAGAAGCATTTAATTGGTGGTACGTTCTCGGAATTTTGTTGGCATTACTTGCGTTTCCTTTAATGCATATTGTCGCTGGGGTGTATGTGTTTATACTTAGTAACTTGTCTTAGAGGTTAGATTAAAGTTCATGTCTTCAGACCTGATCAAAGCAGCTGTAAAAACGGTCCCCGACTATCCGAAACCGGGCATAATGTTTAGAGATGTTACAAGTATTCTTAGTCGTCCAGATATATTTAAAGCAACAATAGATCATCTAGTCTCTCAATATAAAAATAATGGTTTTGACAAAGTTGTTGGAACAGAAGCGCGAGGTTTTTTATTTGGCGCGCCACTAGCCCTAGCCATGGGTATAAGTTTTGTTCCAGTGCGTAAGCCTGGAAAATTGCCAAGAGAAGTCATAACAGAAGCCTATGAACTTGAATATGGTATGGATCAATTAGAAATTCACAAGGATGATGTCTTACCCGGGGAAAAGGTCCTGATGATTGATGATTTGCTTGCGACGGGCGGGACAATATTAGCCACTGCGAAATTATTGAGAAGACTTGGAGCAGAAGCCCAGCATGCAGGATTTGTCATTTCGCTTCCCGATATTGGTGGAGAATCTAAATTGGTTGATGCTGGCATCACAGCCTTTTCAATATGTGCATTTGAAGGGGAATAGTTTGATCGCATGAGTTATCAGGTACTAGCGCGAAAATGGCGACCACAGACATTTTCTGAATTGGTAGGGCAGGATCATGTTGTCAAAGCAATTTCAAATGCGCTGAATAATGATAAGTTGCATCATGCTTATTTATTCACTGGTACAAGGGGTGTCGGAAAAACCACCATAGCCAGAATTTTTGCTAAAAGTATAAATTGTGAAGTTGGTCAGAGCGATACGCCTTGTGGCAAATGCGATACCTGTATTGATATTAATGATGGAAGATACGTTGATTTACTCGAAATTGACGCTGCATCGAGGACAAAGGTAGAGGATACGCGCGAACTTCTAGACAATGTGCAATACAAGCCGTCAAGAGGCCGCTACAAAGTTTATTTGATAGATGAAGTACATATGCTGTCAAAACACAGCTTCAACGCGCTCCTAAAGACTTTGGAAGAACCTCCTGAACACGTCAAGTTCTTGTTAGCTACCACAGACCCACAAAAACTTCCCATCACTGTGCTTTCAAGATGTTTGCAATTCAATTTAAAACAACTAACTAAAGAACAGATTGCAACGCAGTTATCACATATCTTGAAGCAAGAACATGTTCAGTTTGACGATCAATCTCTTTCAATATTGGCTACTTCCGCCAATGGAAGTATGCGAGATGCGTTAAGCTTAACTGACCAAGCGCTTGCACAAGGTAACAATGTGCTCGTAAAGAGCGATGTTGCGAATATGCTTGGACTTCTAGACAACACACTCGTACTCAAAATTGTTAAAAGTATTATCGATAAAGATAAGAACGAATGTTTAACGCTATTCGCTAGGTTGTGCGAAGACGCGCCAGATTTTAATCAAGTGCTGTCTCAACTTATGGCTTGCTTGCACCAAATAAGCCTAACGCAAATTATTCCTGACATATGTAAACTCGAAACCAGTCATCCACGTGCTGTCTACACGCTAGCTAGGTCCTCGTCAAAGGAACAAGTACAACTACTATATCAGATAGCTCTGCAAGGAAAGCGAGATTTACCTTTTGCGCCTGACCCGAGAACAGGCGCTGAAATGACTTTACTTCGAATGTTAGTATTTACGCCAGAACCAAAACACATCGTATCGATTAAAAACTTTTTAGTAGACGATGAAGAGAACGAGAAAAATCTGTCAGAGGATTCAAATTCCAAATACGAATACGTCCAAACCGATTCACCGTCATGCGAAGCTGAAGATAATGTTCCTGAGGTAACTGAAACTGCCTCTACGGTGCAGCAAGACTTATCTCAGGTAGCAAATAATGACCTTGATTCTGAGCTTAGAAGCTCTTCTGCTAATGAACCGACTGAAATAGAAAGCATAAACCAAGACCAAGTTCTCTTGGAAAAAACACGCCAGAATATGGCAGCGCTTGACGATTTGTTACAATCTGACCCGAAGGAGGGGGCACAAACTCCTGAAAAAAAGCCTGAATTAGAAACTGCTGAATCGACACAAGATTCAGGTGGTTTGGATATCGTTAGCCTTCCATTTGCAAAATTTCAAGAAAAAATAAAACCTAGATTGGATAATGGCGATAAGCTTCTGAGAGCTTCGCAAATTGATGACTGGAGTAACTTAATTAGTCAGTTGGATGTTGATGGGTTCGCGAAGCAGCTACTTTTGCACGCAAGACTGGACCAGATAAGGGACAGTTTTTTCTTAAGCATAAACCAAAATTGTAAGCACTTAACGGAAGAATCCATTATATTAGACGCACAGCGAGCGTTGTCGTCAAAGTTCGGTAGGCCCATAACGCTGCATATTGAAGAAGATGACGTTTATAATTCGCCCATTCAACTGCAAGGGTGCATTACTGATATGCGTAATGCGTTTGCAAGAGAAGTGGTTGAGAGTGATGATAAAATCCAACGCGTAATCGCGGCATTTGATGCAAAAATAATCGAAAGCAGCATCAAACCAAAATAAATTATTTAGAGAGGAATATATGTTTAAAGGTGGCATGGGCAATATGATGAAACAAGCCCAACAAATGCAAGAGAAGATGAAAAGAGCGCAAGACGAATTGGCGAATTTGGAAGTCGTCGGTGAGTCTGGAGCAGGCATGGTTAAAGTCACGATGACCTGTAACCACAATGTCAAAAGAGTAGAAATTGACGATAGTCTCTTAGAAGATGATAAAGAAATTGTTGAAGACCTTGTAGCTGCAGCTTGTAATGATGCAGTGAGAAGAGTGCAGGAAGCATCACAACAAAAGATGTCTGAGGTTACCGGCGGTTTAAATTTACCAGCGGGATTCAAAATGCCCTTTTAGCTAGCTGGCGCAAATCAAACAAATATGTCATTTAGCCCTTTAATAGATGAGTTAATAACAGCACTGAAGATACTTCCAGGTGTTGGTCAAAAATCTGCACAGCGCATGGCCTTTCAGTTGCTGGAGAGACACAGAGACGGCGCACTAAAACTCAGTCATACACTCGAAGTCGCTATGCGCGATATTAACAATTGTGCAAATTGTAGAACGTTCACCGAAAACACATTATGTTCAATATGTGAAAACCCAGCCCGTGCAGAGAATGGTCAAATTTGCGTTGTTGAGTCTCCTCAAGATGTATCTGCAATAGAATCTACTGCACATTTTCAAGGACAGTATTTTGTTTTAATGGGGCATCTCTCACCCATCGATGGGGTAGGACCTCGCGAGTTACATTTAGACTTGTTAGATAAAAGACTGCAGAACGATAAAATAAAAGAAGTTATTCTCGCAACAAACCCTACAGTAGAGGGCGAGGCAACTGCGCATTATATCTCTCAGATGTGTAAAAAATACGAAATTGAAACGACCAGAATTGCTCACGGTGTGCCAGTTGGCGGAGAGCTTGAATATATAGATGGCAATACGCTAACTCACGCTTTCACCGGAAGGCGCAAATTTTAACGAATAAACCCACAATTTTTGCTTGCTTCTATTGAATTATCTTTGAGTGTCCTCACTTATAAAATTGCAAAATTTTAACAATATCCAATAGGAGAGACTTGCAATGGCTGAAACGGTCCAACAAGAAACTCACGGGTTTCAAACAGAAGTAAAACAACTTCTGAATTTGATGATCCATTCACTGTATTCCAACAAAGAAATTTTTCTTCGCGAACTTGTCTCTAATGCAGCTGATGCTTCTGACAAGTTGAGATTCAAAGCGCTATCAGACAATACGTTGTATGACGGTGACGGTGAGCTGCGTGTGCGTATAAGTGCTAATAAAGACGCTGGCACCATTACCATTAGTGATAACGGCATCGGGATGAATAAAGATGAAGTCATCACAAATCTTGGCACAATAGCAAAGTCAGGTACCGCCGAATTTTTTAGTCAATTGTCTGGTGATCAAGCCAAAGATTCTCAACTAATTGGTCAGTTTGGTGTTGGGTTTTATTCAGCGTTTATTATTGCTGACAAGGTCATTGTAAATACCCGTGCTGCAGGCGCAGCAGTCGATGAAGCTGTGCAGTGGGAGTCTGAAGGAGAGGGTGAATTCAAGATTGCATCCATTGAGAAAGATGCACGAGGCACAGAGATAATCCTTCATGTTAAAGAGGAAGAGAAAGAGTTTTTAGATGATTGGAAATTGCGTTCTGTTATCACAAAATACTCTGACCATATCAGTATTCCCGTTGAAATGTTCAAAGAAGAAGTACCAGAAAGTGATGGCCCTGATGGTGAGAAAATACTGGGAACACCTGCGACCTGGGAAGCAATAAATAAAGCGACTGCGCTTTGGACACGAGATAAATCAGAAATCTCTGAAGACGAATACAAAGAATTCTATAAGCACGTGTCACATGATTTTGCCGATCCGCTTACATGGTCACATAATAAAGTTGAAGGGAAAACTGAGTATACGAGTTTGTTGTATATCCCAAGCAAGGCTCCTTATGATTTGTGGAACAGAGAGCAACAAAATGGACTAAAACTCTACGTGCAGCGTGTTTTTATCATGGACGATGCTGAACAGTTTTTACCTACCTACCTGCGTTTTGTGAAAGGGTTGTTGGACTCAAACGATTTACCGTTGAATGTATCTAGAGAAATTTTGCAAGATAATAAGGTGTCTCAAGCCATTCGGCAGGGCTGTACTAAACGCATCCTTGGCATGCTTGAAAAAATGGCAAAGAATGATAGTGAACAGTATGCCAAATTTTACGCTGAATTCGGCAACGTATTAAAAGAAGGTCCGGCGGAGGACTTTGCAAACAAGGATAAAATTGGTGGGTTGCTGCGCTTTGTCTCAACTCAGAACGAACATAATGACCCGGTAGTCTCGCTGGCTGAATACATCGAACGTATGCCGGAAGACCAAGAGAAAATTTATTATGTGACTGCGGATTCTTATCAGGCAGCGCGCACAAGTCCTCATCTGGAAATTTTCCGGAAAAAAGGAATCGAAGTCCTTTTGCTCGGTGAACGTATCGATGAATGGATGATGAATTATCTCACCGAGTTTAATGAAAAATCGTTCCAATCAGTAGCTAGTGCAGATGTTGATCTAAGCAGTACTGATGACGAAGAAACTAAGCAAGCAAAAGAAGAAGCTGAAAAACAGGTTGAGGGCGTGCTTGAACGCATCAAGTCTTCATTAGGTGATAAAGTGGAAGAGGTTAAATTTACTCATCGCCTGACTGATTCGCCAGCCGTCATAGTGGCAAGTGAAAACAGCATGACAACGCAGATGGCTAAATTACTGCAGTCTGCAGGTCAGGAAGTCCCTGAACCTAAATACCACTTTGAACTAAACCCTGAGCATCAGCTTGTAAAGCTTATTGCAGACATACAGGATGAAGATCAGTTCAGTCAATGGTCTAACCTATTGTTTGACCAGGCCGCACTGAGTGAGCAGGGTAGTCTCAAAGACCCAGCAAGCTTTGTTACTAACTTAAATAGCCTACTGACTAAATTAGTCAAATAGAGCTTCGTACTCTTTATACTCATACTGGCCTCTTGTGAGGCCTTTTTTATGCCTGCTTACTCCTAAAGTCTGACCAATTTATCTGAAATTTTCTTGTTATGCTTATAGTTAGGTTGTAGAGTTTTATATAGTTTATTTACATTTGGAGGACGCGTAATGCGTATCATTCTGCTAGGCGCACCGGGCGCTGGAAAGGGCACTCAAGCACAATTTTTGATGAATAAATTTGGGATCCCACAAATTTCAACTGGTGATATGTTGCGCGCAGCAATTAAAGCTGGAACTGAAATGGGGCTAGCTGCAAAAAAGGTTATGGATGCTGGAGAGTTGGTATCTGACGAAATCATTATTGGTTTAGTTAAAGAAAGAGTTGCGCAAGAAGACTGCGCTAACGGATTCTTGTTAGACGGATTTCCGCGCACGATACCACAAGCAGATGCAATGAAAGAAGCAGGAATTAACGTAGACTACTGCATAGAATTTGACGTTCCTGATGACGTAATCGTAGATCGCATGGGTGGTCGACGAGTACATCCTGGCTCTGGTCGCGTTTATCATGTTGTTTACAATCCACCTAAAGTGGAAGGCAAAGATAATGAAACGGGTGAAGATCTTATCATTCGAGATGACGACCAAGAAGCAACAGTTAGAAGCCGTTTAGAAATCTATCACAACCAAACCAAGCCGTTGGTTGACTACTACACAGCTGAAGCTGAAAGTGGCGCCTGTGATTATTTAAAACTAGACGGCACAAAAGCGGTTGATGCGATAAGTGCCGAGCTTGATAGTTTATTGACGGATGAAGCGTCTGCTTAAGATTCAGTATTCTGTTGGCGTATTAACGCTTAAACTAACATCATAACCAAAAGGCGACTGTCAGTCGTCTTTTCCATTTTCTCGTATTATCAACTCGGCAGCTTTCTCAGCAATCATAATTGTTGGTGCATTGGTATTTCCGCCTACAATTGATGGCATGACTGAAGCATCAATGACACGCAGCTGAGCGATGCCTATAACTTGTAATTGGGAATTTACGACAGTCTCTTTGTTCGATGGTTGTCCCATCCTACAAGTGCCAATGGGATGATATAAGGTTTCGGCATTTTCTCGAATATAGTCTTCTATCTCTTTATCTTGTCTGATGTTTTTGCCCGGTTTAAACTCTACAGCCCCATCTGCTAAAGGTAGTGTTTCACCAATATTTCTGGCCCATTTAAACGCGCTAACCAAAGGTATTACATCATCTTCATGTCCCAGATAATTTGCGTTTATCACTGGCGCAAAACCTGTTGCCATTTTCTTCAGTGAAATTGTACCTTTGCTTTTAGGATACAAATGACATACATGTATAGTAAAACCGTGCCCCCATAGTTTTTTGCGTCCATGATCTTGAAGCAGAGCAGGAAGAAAATGCACTTGAATGTCGGGTAATGCTAAATTTTCATCTGACTTAAAAAAGGCTGCTCCTTCGGCAACATTTGATGTCAACATGCCTCGTCTGTGTGCCATATATTGAAGCGGTGCAACACTGTCTTTGAAGAGTCGAGCAAGACTTAATCCGTATGACGTGGATTTCTTTTGTTTAAACAAAAGCGTTATGTCTAGGTGATCTTGCAGATTTTTTCCTACACCAGGTAGGTCCAATTGACATTCAATTCCCATTTCTTCAAGCATCTTGCGTTCACCAATGCCAGACTGCATTAGAATTTGCGGCGAACCTATTGCGCCTGCGCTTAAAATTACTTCACGTTTTGCCGAAAATGTTTCCTCAACTGTATCTTTTTCAATTAATGCGCCTACAGCTCTTTTGTTCTCAATCAGAATTTGTTTAGTGTTCACGCTGGTCCAAATGAACAAGTTTGGCCTTGCTTTGACTTCATTTGTTAAATAACCCTTGGCTGAACTGCAACGTTCCCCCGTCTTCTGAGTTACTTGATAAAGTCCAATGCCCTCCTGCGTCATTCCATTGAAGTCGAAATTTTCAGCCATCCCAAGTTGCTTACCAGATTCAACGAATTTTAATGTCAAAGGGTTAACATGCCTAAGGTCGTTAACGCTAAGTGGACCGTTGCTTCCATGAAGTTGAGAGTTTCCGCGTGAGTTATTTTCTGCCTTTTTAAAATATGGTAATACAGAGTCCCAATCCCAGCCTTCGCAACCTTGCTTAGACCAGGCATTGTAGTTTTCAGGGTTGCCTCTTATGTAACACATCGCGTTAATTGATGAGCTACCGCCTAATGTTTTTCCCCTTGGCCAATACAGGTTGCGTTTATTGAGGTTACACTCAGTTTCTGTTTTATAATTCCAATTTATTGAGCGAACATGATTTATAAATGAAAGGCCAAAGGGAACGTGGATAAGCGTATTTGAATCTATTGGGCCTGACTCAATCAGGCATACGGAAATGGTTGGGTCAGCTGAGAGTCTATTTGCTAAAACGCACCCCGCTGATCCGGCGCCAACAATTATGTAATCGAAGGCCTTCATACAGCAGGGGTGGAACGATTCGCAATGCTGTTTTGGTTACCAGCATTTGCAATAATTGGATACAGTTGCATCTATCTCCAATCTAGTTCAATCATCAATTTTTCATCATTAACTTCAGAACCACACATTTCGTCATACGGCGTGTTTTGCTTCAAATACACTTTTTCAAAATGTTGACCTGACACCTGCTCTCTTATATCGGTAATGGATTGAAAAACGCTTGCATTTCGGTAGCTGTCGCGGAGAAAGGACGTTGCGTTATCTTTGCCAATCCCAGCAACATACATCCCTCCCTCTATCGATTCTATATATAAGTTCATACACTTGCCTTAAAGGTTGTTTACACAGTAGCCTAAAGTGTATAAATCGAAGTAAATGAATTGGATCAAGGACGGGTATGATTATTTCTTCCACCACCTGTTTTTTAAGATGATAAAACCAGACTTTTCAAGTAGAGACGCCAATTTTTTTCTGTCGTCTAAATTTAAAAATGTGCCTATTTCGATCTCGCTTTCTTCGCTTTTTAATGCAATCCGCGGAAGTTCCCAATCCATATCGGATTCAGAGTACGCAACGTGAAGCCCTTCTTTTTCTAATACCCTACGCACTCTCTGCTTCGCATGTCCATATTCGACTATTACATTAGCATCATTGATAAACAAAACCTGTTTGGAATAGGTAAATTTCGACACACGATACATAAGATATGCAAACAATCCGACTTCAAGACCTGCAAATGGCAGCACAATCCAGGCGCCCACAAAACTCCAAGCGAGAGCTATGATCATAACAAAGGCGATCATTAATATAATAATCCACTTAGTCTGCTTCCACGTAACCGAACGATTAGGCGTCAACTCAATAATTAAACCATCTTTGTGATTATTCTCTATAACCATATATTTAATTATCTCATCTTATGTTGTGTTGCATGATTGGTAGGCTCATTTGATTATTTATCTATAAAGAGTTTTTTCAGTAAATGGCTCGCGCACAAAAAGTTGCATTCGTATTAAGGCTGACAATTGTTAACGATTCCACACACGTTTATCAATACGCATAAAATTAAGTTTTGTTTATGTTGTATATGGATTTTCATACTGACCTTACAGCCTGAGCCAATTGCGCTTCTGCGCGAGTACTTGGCTTTTATATTTCTTGGTGTTGTGGGCGCTATATTCGCTAATTCTACTGGCGCCGGTGGTGGGGTTGTATTTGTGCCATTTTTTAACCAATTATCCTTATCCAATACAACTATCATTGCGACGAGTTTCGCAATTCAGTGCTGTGGCATGACGGCAGGTGCTATTACTTGGTGGAGACACTATAAAAAAACACATTACCAAGATGTTGAATGGCAAGGGCTTTTTAAAAGTCTCATATCAACGGTGCCGTTATCGATTTGTGGCATACTCACCGCGCAGTTTTTGATTGCAACATATACCGATAAAGCACTGACATCATTGCACCTGTATTTCGGCATATTTTCGATTTTATTGGCCATAGCGATTTATGGTTCAATTCCGCTGATGCGAAGAAAAGCATTCTTGTCACAATATAACGTTATTGACTTTGTTTCTCTTGCGATGATTGCATTTTTTGGCGGTATTATCACTGCTTGGTTGTCTGTCGGGGTAGGAGAACTGATCGCTGTATATCTTATATTGCGAGGTTTTAACATCACTTATGCCATTGCAGTGGCCGTTATCTTAAGCGCTTTTACCGTGTGGGGTGCAATCCCGTATCATATTTTTGTATCCAATGGTGTCTATTGGCAAATTGTCATTTTTGCTGGCGCCGGTGCCATTATTGGTGGCATGATTGCCAAATACGTTGTTCTTTATTTCTCACCTGTTCACTTAAAGATATTTTTTGCCACTTGGGTGTTAATTATGGGGGTCGCTGGCCTGCCCATTTGGTAGTCCTTACTTTTCGTAAGTTTTCTTTGCGTTTTGGATTAAAGATCGGTGTTATCAGTCGATAACGAGAGTGTGTAGAAAGGGTCGTAAGATGTCCCTTACATCCTGTCGGAACGTCAATATGCTAGGTAAGTTTATGTCCTTTAGTGCTAATTTTCAAAACTGGTTAACCAAATTTCGAAGAGACGAGTCTCTGAAAAAACAGATTTCGTTAAAGTTTCTTGCAGTTGGTCTTGTGCCACTCGCTGTTATTAGTATCGTTGCACTGTGGTTACTCTCAAATGTGGCAAGCAATCAGGTTGCATCAAAGCTATCTGCGCTAACAGCAAGCAAGGTGACGTCTGTCGAGGCTTATGCTGATACTATTATTAATCAGGTGCTGACGGTATCGGGCGACCCCAATACAGCAGATAACTTGATTACAATCTCTCGTGCGTTTAATGACGTGTTCGATGAAGCATTTGAACAAAACGACACGGAAACTTACGACTACGATGAAGATATTTATCTGGAAGCGATGAGACAAGAGCTGCTTCAGTTTTACACTAGTGATTTTCTGCCGCAGTACCAGTCACTTAACAATAATGAGGGAATAAACGTGGAAGCACTTGTTGAACAGCTTTCCCCAAGTGGCGTTATACTACAGCATGAATTCTTGTTTAAAAATCCATCACCTTTGGGTGAGAAACATCAGCTTTTTAAATCGGAACTAGATTCTAATTACGATGTAAATCATCAACGTTTGCATGGTTCGCTTAAACCATTTTTGGAAAGCTTTGGTTATTACGACATTTTTCTCGTCGACAACAGAGGAAATATCGTTTACTCAGTTTACAAAGAAATTGATTACGGGACCAATCTGAATACTGGCGCGTTTAAAGACAGCGGTATCGCTGAAGCATTCAGGGCTGCGAATCAGACAATGAGCAAAGATGAATATGTCATCATAGACTACGCGCAATATTCACCTTCGTATGAAGCGCCAGCTAGCTTCATTTCATCGCCAGTGTTCAAATATGGTACACAGGTAGGGGTGCTTATTTTTCAAATGCCGTTAGATACCATCAGTACCGTAATGTCCGACAGGACAGGGCTAGGCGAAACGGGAGAAGCGTATTTGGTCGGGCAAGATAATTTAATGCGCTCAAATTCGTTCAAGGCCAGCGATGTTTACAGCGTTGATAATGCGTTTCGGACAAACACGAAAGCCCAATCTGAAGCCATTCAACTTGGATTGTCTGGTGAAGAGGGCGTAATAGAGTCGCAGAATTATCTTCAGGAAAAGGTGCTATCTGGATTTACACCCGTCAAGTTCGGAAATCTGAATTGGGCAATGCTTGCCGAGATGGAAACTAGCGAAGCCTACGCCGCTGTAACACGATTAGTACTGGTCATTTTACTAATATGCGCAATAGCGATTGCTGGCATCATATATTTTGCATTACATGTGGCGAATGCCATTATAATTCCGATCAAAGGGATGCAGACGGCGATGGCAGATATCGCACAGAATACTGATTTTACTGAACGTGTAAACGTTGACCGTAAAGATGAAATCGGTGCAACTGCTACTAGCTTAAATGAATTACTCGAAAGCCTAGAAACGTCAATCAAAGAAACAAACTCCGTAGTAGAAGCCATGTCAGTTGGAGATTTTACCGCGAAAGTAACGTCAGACTTTAAAGGCGATCTTCTAACGCTCAAGCAAGGCGTTAATGATTCATCTGCGGCCATGGGAGAATCGATAAAAGCAGTAAATTACGTCGTTGATTCGCTTGCTAGAGGTGATTTTGGCCAAACAATCGACTTACCACTGAAGGGCGAGTTAAACACACTTAAGACAAGCGTAAATACATCTATCTACAGCACGCGTTCTGCGATGAATGAAATAAATGCATTGGTCAAAGAAATGAGTCATGGTAACTTTAAATATGTGGTTGACGCCAAATTAGAGGGAGAATTCGCGACGGTTATCGCTCAAGCTAATAAAGCAATGAACGCTGTCAATGACGCCGTTAGCGACATAGACAAAGTTATGTCAAATGTCGCCGGGGGTGATCTCGATGCCAGAATCAACGCAAAGCTTCCTGGTCAACTAGAGCAGATAAAAGAAAATGTGAATGCATCAATCGCAGCCGTTGCAGATGTGTTTAACCATACGACGGACTCTCTTAGTGCTGTTTCAGAAGGGAAGCTCCACGCCAAAATCCATAATGAGTTTCCGGGACAATTTGATTCACTTAAGGTGAGTACAAATGAAACACTCGAAAGGCTTACACAGGTGGTTGAGCAAATAAAAGAAGCTGCCGTCAGTGTAAATTCAAACTCTGAAGAGATCTTAAACGGTAATAACCAACTCAGTTCAAGAACCTTGCAAACGTCAGCGGATCTCGATAGCACTGCGGTAAGCATGGACGAGATAACTGCTACCGTTAGACACACGGCAGAAAGCGCAGCGCACGCAAACCAGCTTGCAAATAGTGCGAAAGAGTCTGCCGTTAACGGTGGCGAGGTTGTCAAACAAGCAGTTGCGGCAATGGAAGAGGTTAACGAAGCGAGCAGCAAAATTGCTGATATTATCGGGGTGATTGATTCTATCGCGTTTCAAACCAATTTATTGGCATTAAATGCGGCTGTTGAAGCAGCAAGAGCTGGTGAGCAGGGGCGCGGCTTTGCAGTGGTGGCAAGTGAGGTTAGAAATCTCGCAGGAAGAAGTGCTAACGCGGCTCAGGAGATAAAGGCACTGATTAACAACACAGTGACCAAAGTGAATGCAGGTTCTTCGTTGGTAGTGCAATCCGGTGAAACGCTGAATGAGATCATTAAACAAGTTGAAAATGTAAATAATTTAGTCGCTGACATCTCAAATGCCGCGTCGGAGCAAAGTGAGGGTATCCAATCGGTGCATACGGCAGTAGAATCCATCAAAGTGGTAACGCAGCAAAACACGGCAATGGTGGAAGAAGGCACTGCGGCCAGCGAAGCGTTGAAGAATAAAGCTGGCGACATGAGCAGCTTGATGGAGTTTTTTGAGACTGGGAAATGATGCTCTCGTCATTAATTTCACATTAGAAGTAATTTCTCCCGACGACGAGATAGCATAGATATTAATGTTGTCGTCGGAGTTTTCAGACCACCTTTCATATCCCAATGCGTTACCATTTATCCCGACGAGTCGTAAAGATAAAGTACATCCTTGTTTCATCGCTGTTTGATTGAGTTTCAATACAGTAATTAGGACAGACAATTTTGCGAGGCAAACGGCTTTAGTCATTGCTAAATTCAGTGTTTAACCGAATCATGACCTGATGTATATTAGTAAGTGTGTGAATAGGAGGAAATGTTCGGAATAACAAACAACAGAGTCGAGTTTGTTATCCCGAAATTGGCAGGCTCTACTTTGTTAGCCCTTCGTACATTTGCACAGCAGCATTCATCTCTTTCAACAATGGGAGATTTAATGACGCGATGGTATTTTTATCGTCTGCTGTTATGGACACGTCTTGAGAAGTCGCTGAAACAAAAGCTGGTTTTGCTTTGTCCCATAGACCCGATACTTTATCTAATTGATTGAGAATCGCCGTGTCAGTAGTCGCAGGGAGCCCTAACGTGTTATCACCTACTTTTAATCCTTGAAGCGTTCTTTCGAATAACGTAAAGGTTTCAAGTAAGTTGAGTTTGTTTTCAGATTTTTCATGGTCGTATGCAACAAGTAAGAACTCTTTGCTCATTTTTTGTGTCAACATGCGTTGCTTACCTGAAAGGTTGATCGTTGTGGCTAACCCCGGCTCACCGCTCAGTCCCGTTGCAGCCGCTTCTTTCTCGTATGCTCCCACAGCTTTATTCATTTGTTTGAGTAGCTTTAGATTTGATCCAGCGATCGCTGAAACATCTTCAGCAGATGCATTGCCAGCGTTTATAACGTTCTGTATATTCGGATAAAAATCATTCCACAGCTTTTCGACTCTATCTAATTGGCGTAGTATTTTAGGTGATGTCGTAGGCGGTAGTTTTAAATCTGCATCTCCATCGCGCAGACCTTTTAAAGTCTTATCGAAAAGTGAAGATGTAGCGGTTAGGTTTTTTAAGTTTTGTTCTTTATCAATATCAAGTGCGACTAACATAACTTCTTTACTCATTTTTTGAGTAAGCATGCGTTGCTTTCCGGATAGATTGATTACGGTTCCAAATTCTTCTGCAGTTTGTGCTTCTACCGTCGTAATTTGCATTGCAAAAAACGTAAAGGCGAGAGCGAGTATCTTGACGATTTTCATTGCTAATTCCCCTGGGGTGATTTACTTGTTTGCGTGAATGCGTTTCATACGTTGAATCACATGCCGCACGTTTGGATGAACGCAGTGTGCTCTTTAGTACCCGAGCGAATTCAAAGGTATATCTAAACAAGGGCGCTATTTCGCACTGATTAGACTAAAAAGCTCTTACACCACGTTGTTGTATCGGAATTCGAACAACAATCTTTAGAGCAAAAGGTTGCAATAGACTTAGTAATTATGGGGATTAAAAAATGATAAATAGCCCTATTTTTTTCTCAAAAAATAAAGTAATGCCCCTTCTGTGTTTGAGGTAAATGGTTGACGACTTTCGTGGAACCCGCAGCGCTTAATCAACGAAATTGAGCGTACGTTATCCTTATGAACAATTGCATACAAGGTGGAATGTAACAACTGAACAAAAGCGTGTTTAACAAAGAAGCGGATTGATTCCTCGGCGTATCCGAATCCTCTTGCATCTGGCAATAATGCGTAGCCGATATCGATATCAGGCATGTGATCTCTGTGTAACAGACCTGCGAGACCTATTGTGCGTAAGTCTGGTTTTAACTCGATTACATACATACCTAACCCATTATTAGTAGCAGGGTTTTGCAGGTGCTGACGAATAAATACTCTGGCCTTCGAAATTGAATCGAGGTTTCTATCACCGATGTACCTAAGCCAGTCAGGATCGTTCATTAGTGCTTTGATGAACTGTGCATCGCTGTCTCTAGCTTCTCTAAAATTTAGTCGTTTTGATTCCATAAAAAACCCCAGCGTATAGCTGGGGTAATATCATATGTGATTAACCGAATATCAAGAGTTCTCGATTAATCGACTTCCAATTTCAATCTGACGTGGCTTTTGTGATTCGGGTACCACACGCTCAAGGTCGATGTGCAATAGTCCATTTTCCAAATCAGCGGTTAAGACTTTGACATTGTCACCGAGTTGGAATTTCCGTTCAAAACTGCGCTCTGATATGCCTTTGTGCAAAAATTTGCGTTCTGCTTCGGCTTTTTCAGTTTCGCGTTTTCCATTAATACGCAATGTATTTTCTTGAACTTCAACGTTTACATTTTCTTTGCTGAAGCCGGCGATTGCCATTGTAATTCTGTACTTGTCCTCGCCCAACAACTCTATATTGTAAGGTGGGTAACTGGTTTGTTTTTCTGCTCTGGATGCAGCATCAATCATGGATGCTAAATGGTCTGAGCCAATAAAAGAGCGATAAAGTGGAGATAGATCGATAGTACGCATAGTTTATATCCTCGTTTTTAAGCGATATTTATGTATTTGCCCCGAAATTTCGGCGGCGGTTAAAAGTGGACCCTTTCGGCATCCTAATAAATAAATAGGGTTGAAATAATACTTTTCAACCTTTTTACATCAATTATTTTTGTGTCGTTGTTGTAAAACTTCGATGGCGTCTTTGAGCGACAAATCAGAAGCACTTAATAACACTGTCAAATGGTATATAAGATCGGCAGATTCATTTTTCAACTCATCCAGATCGTTAACAGTGGCTGCGAGCGCAGTTTCAACACCTTCTTCACCAACTTTTTGAGCGATTCGCTTTATCCCTTTTTTATAAAGTTTAGCAGTGTAGCTGCTTTCCGGATCGGCAGTTTTACGTGCTTGAAGTGTGTTTTCTAGCGCCGCCATAAATCCAAAAGCGGTATCATCTGAAGCAGCAAAACAGCTCTCGGTTCCTAAATGACATGTCGGTCCTTGAGGATTGGCGAGTACAAGAAGTGCATCTTGGTCACAATCGGTACTAATGTCCACAAGGTTAAGCGTATTGCCCGATGTTTCTCCTTTTGTCCACAACCGGTTTTTGGATCTGCTGAAAAACGTTACAAGCCCAGTTTTTAAGGTCTTTTCAATCGCGGTGCTGTCCATATAGCCAAGCATTAGAACTTTTCCACTTCGAGCATCCTGCACGACAGCTGGAATACTATTTTCCATTTTTTTCCATGCGAGCTCGTTAATATTTTGCAGGTTTATCTTCATTTTATTTTATCGCCTAAAACGTTCAAAATTCGTTAGATGCAAGTAAGTATTATTTCTCGCTCGATTAGCGCATTGGAATGCGCTGTTCTCTCAAATATGTTTTCAACTCTTGAATATCGATAATCGATTTATGAAATACGGACGCAGCGAGTGCACCATCAACGTCAGCCTTTAGAAAAACGTCTTTAAAATGGACCATTTCGCCTGCACCACCTGAAGCGATTAACGGGACCTGACAGCTTCCTCGCACCTCAGCAAGCTGCTGTATATCGTAACCTTTTCTAACACCGTCTTGATTCATACAATTTAAGACGATTTCACCAGCACCGCGTTGTTGAACTTCTTTTATCCAATCTAACGTCTGCCATTGCGTTTTGGTGGTACGCGTCTCATCGCCTGTAAACTGATACACTTCGTATCGGTTGTTTTCTTCGCTATAAAAACTGTCGATGCCAATCACCACGCACTGCTGACCGAATGTATTGTATAACTCTGTAATCAAATCAGGACTAGAAAGTGCTGGACTGTTGACCGATATTTTATCCGCGCCCATTTCAAGTATCAGACCTGCTTGTTCAATTGATTTGATACCGCCAGCAACACAAAAGGGGATATCGATTACTTCAGCTATTTTGCTTACCCAGCTTTTGTCGACGACGCGCTGGTCGCTGGATGCAGTAATATCATAGAATACGAGTTCATCAGCCCCAGCTTCAGCGTAGCGTTTTGCCAAGGGGACAATATCACCAATGATTTCGTGATTGCGAAATTTAACGCCTTTTACAACAACACCATCGCGCACATCTAAACAGGGGATCAGTCGTCTTGCCAACATTGAATTGCTTCCTCCAATGTAAAAATACCTTCAAGTAAAGCTCGGCCAAGTATGACGCTTTGCACTTTTGTCGGTTTAAGGTTTTCAATATCTGATAACTGACCAATGCCGCCTGACGCTTGCCAAGTGATTTGCGGATATTCGTTAACCAATTCGCTATACAAGCTTTCGTTTGAGCCTGTTAATGTGCCGTCTTTACTGATGTCAGTGCAAAGCACATGTTTGAGACCAACCTTACCGTAAAAATCGATCAGCTCGTCGATACTCACTCCGGAATCGTTTTGCCACCCATGTGTTGCTACATATTTATTGCCGTTGGCGTCAATGTTGACATCAAGTGCCAGCACAATAGCATCGGCACCATATTCCTTAAACCAGTCAGACACTGCTTCTCTTTCACTGACTGCAAGCGAACCAATAACAACGCGGTTGATACCTGCATTAATAAGGTCATCGACGTCTTTTTTGGTTCGAATGCCGCCGCCACTTTGAAATTTCATAAGGCCCGTCGCTATCATGTTTTTAATCAACGGTATTTGCCTTTTTGACGTGTCTTTTGCGCCTGTCAAATCTACAATATGTAAGTATTCGGCACCAGCCGCCGCGTATCGCCTTACTACTTCCAGCGGATCGTATTGATATTCGGTTTTTTGCGCATAATCACCTTGGTAAAGTCTAACGACTTTTCCTTCGATTAAATCTATTGCAGGAATTATCATGTTATTTCCTTTATTACGCCGTTGTTCGTCAGCATTTTTTGCGTTTTATTTATCCACATGCCATCAATAGAGACAGCATAATAAGCATTACAATGACATAAAGTTACGTAATACTACTGCACCAGCTTCACTGCTTCTTTCTGGGTGGAATTGAACACCAATAAAGTTATTGTGTTGTATAGCTGCAGAAAACTGTTCTCCATAATCACAGGTTGCGATTGTGTTTTCGTATTGGGTGACAGCAAAACTATGCACAAAATAAAAGTACGTACCGTTATCGATGCCATCGAATATCGGACTGTTACTGGTTTTTTGAATTTGGTTCCAACCCATATGCGGTAAGCGTCGTGTCCCGACTTGTAAGCGGTTCACACGGCCAGGCATTAAATCTAAACACGGTGTATTTTTATCATTGCCTAAGTCGTTTTCTTCAGACGAGTTCACCATTATTTGCATGCCTAAGCAGACACCGAGGACAGGCTGCTGGAGTTGCTTAATGACGTTGATAAGGCCTCGTTTTTCTATGCTGCGCATTGCCGCAGGTGCAGCACCAACACCCGGTAAAATCAGCCTCTTTGCTGACGCTATTTCCTTCGGATCTTTACTTACTGTAACAACGGCACCTAACCGTTGAAGTGCAAACTTAACGGATGAGATGTTTGCACAACCGGTATTAATTATTGTCACATCCTTATTGGCAGTTGCCGCCTTTACAGCCATTACAGAGCTCCTTTTGAACTAGGTAAATCATTACCCTGTTTAGCGATGGCTTGGCGCAAAGCGCGCCCAAAAACCTTAAACAAGCTTTCAACCTGATGGTGGGCATTACCCTCTGTTGTACTTAAATGTAGCGATAATCCCATAGACTGTGACAAAGAATGGAAAAAGTGCTCGACCATTTCTGTTGCCATTTCGCCAACGCGCTCACGTGAAAAGTTGGCGTTAAACTGCAACACCGGTCGATTGGAAATGTCCATGATGCACTCTGCGCGACATTCATCCATTGGCAGTACAAATCCAAAGCGCCCAATGCCGCGTTTATTCCCCAGCGCTTTTTTAAGTGTCTCACCCAGCGCAAGCGCTGTATCTTCCACGCTGTGGTGATCATCAATATGTAAGTCGCCATTGACCTGTAGATTGAGATAAAAGCCACCATGCGTAGCTATCTGATCTAACATATGGTCAAAGAATCCGATGCCGGTGGAGATATCTGACTTTTGCTGTTTATCCAAATTGACCTGAACCAAAATGTCAGTTTCGCTAGTTTTTCTTACTACTTCTGCAGTTCTATCAACTTTGGTGATTTTATCGACAATATTCTGCCAGTTCATGTCAGTTGGACTGTATTTTATGCCAACGATACCCATATTCTTGGCGAGCTCAATGTCAGTATCTCGATCGCCAATCACATAAGAACGCGTAAAGTCTACTCTGCCTCCTTGCAGATATTCTTTTACTAAACCTAGTTTTGGTTTGCGGCAGTCACAGTTGTCCTCCGGAAAATGTGGACATATCAACACGTCGTCAAACGAGATACCTTGACTTGCGAAAACGCTCATCATTTTTTTATGTGGCGCATCAAAATCTGCTTGTGGAAAACTCTCGGTTCCCAAGCCATCCTGATTTGAAACGATGACTAGCCTAAACCCTGCTGACTGCAGTGTTAGCAAAGCTGGTATGACATTGGGCTCAAACTTCAACTTTTCTAGAGAATCTAATTGCTTATCAATGGGCGGTTCTTCGACTAAGGTGCCGTCTCTGTCGATAAACAAGATGGGTTGTTGACTCATAAATCTCTTCCTAAGTCATGTTCATTAAAAAAACTATTCAGTAATCTAAGTAATTGGGCATTTTGATTTGCTGAGCCCACAGTAATTCGTAAACAGTTTTCCAGATATTGTTGTTTTGATTGATCTCGGATAAATACATTATTAGACACAAGATATTGCATGATTTCAGTGCTTAATGAATGTCGAAATAACACGAAGTTTGCGTGTAAATCTCCGACAAGCTCAAGTCCATCAAAACCGGCGATTTCTTCAGACAATTGATTTAGTGCTGTTGATAGCGTCTTAACGCGATTTTGCATCCGTGCCACTCCCTCTTCCGACAGCGACTCTGCGGCAATTTGTGCAACTGGTGCTGGAACAGGATAGGGCGCAATAACTTTTAACAGCGTTTGAATAATCGATGGGCTCGCAATAGTAAACCCACATCTGATCCCGGCAAGTGCAAATGCTTTTGATAGCGTTCGCAGGATGACAAGGTTAGGGTAGGGTGCTAACAGGTTTGAAACGCTCGTCTCAGCGCAAAATTCTATGTACGCCTCGTCTACGACAACTAGTGCTTTACCTTTACACAATTCCAACACGTCAATGATTTGTGACTGCTCAATCAGTGTGCCAGTGGGATTATTAGGCGAGCACAAAAATACGACATTGACATTGTCAATGACGGCTTTTATCCCATCAATGTCTAACGAAAAATCATTGTTAAGCGGCACTTTTTTAACGCCAACAGCAAAGGTTTCTGCACTAATACTATACATCCCATAAGTAGGTGGACATATTAGTACGTTGTCTTTATTCGCCTGACAAAAAGCTCTTATTATTAGTTCAATGCCTTCATCAGCCCCTCGTGTTGCAATGACTTGGTCATGCTGCACAGCTGCATACCTTGCATACGCTTGGATCAAACTATCGGGTTGGCAATCGGGATACCGGTTAAACGCATGATAGTCAATTGTTGATGGCGCAGCCTCCGGTGCTTCGTTAGCATTTAACCATATTTGCTGTTTGCCTTCACTTGCTGAAAATAAGCGCCTAGCGGACTGGTAAGGTGACAGTGTGCGAATGTGTTCGCTTGTTAATTTTTCAATCCAGTCACTCATTTTCGTAATCGCTCCCAACTGCGCTATTGCTGCTATCCGCTTTTTTCAATTCGTCTAAGCGTATTTTCACTGCATTTTTGTGTGCATCGAGTCCTTCTGCCTCAGCCAGACGCATAATTGCTTGCCCTATATTTTGAATACCCTGTTGGTCGAGCGTTTGCACGGTATAGCGTCTAATAAAGTCTAACAGACCCAAACTTGAGTAGTTTCTTGCATAACCATATGTGGGTAATACGTGGTTTGTACCACTGGCATAATCTCCTGCAGATTCAGGTGAATATGCACCCACAAAGATAGAACCTGCGTTCTCAAATTTATCAAGCCAGTGGTCGACCTCTTCGATTTGAATAATCAGGTGTTCTGGCGCATATGCATTACTGACATCTATACAAGATGCTATGTCCTTACAAAAAATAAATCGGCTGTTCTCAATCGCCTGATGCGCTATCTCTCTGCGAGAGAGTGCGTTTAATTGGACGCTCAGTTCATCTTTAACGGATTCAATCAGTTGCAGATTGTCACTGACAAGTATGGTTTGTGAATCGGTGCCGTGCTCAGCTTGTGACAGCAAGTCTGACGCGACAAACGCTGGATTGGCCTTTGCGTCCGCAACAACTAACACCTCTGATGGGCCTGCAGGCATATCGATGGCGGCTCCATTGACATCTTGGCTGACTTGTTGTTTTGCTTCGGTGACGTAGCTGTTTCCAGGACCATATATCTTGTCGACTTTTGGAATAGTGGAGGTTCCATACGCCATTGCCGCAACGGCTTGCGCGCCACCTACTTTGTAAATGTTTTTAATACCACATTTTGTTGCCGCATAAATAATTTCGGGTGCAAGCGTGCCCTCTTTATTTGCAGGGGAGCACATGATGGGAAGTTCGCATCCGGCTACTTGTGCGCATGTTCCCAACATCAGTACCGTAGATGGTAATGGCGCAGTACCTCCGGGTATATAGAGGCCGACGCGCTTGATAGCAGTATGTTTTAACTCACAAACCACGCCAGGTTGCGTGCTGAGTTTTATGTCAGTAGGTTGCTGTGCTAAATGAAACGCATAAATATTCTTATAGGCTAAATCAATTGCAGCCTTTGTCTCGTTATCTAATGCTGCTATCCCTTGGCTTATCTCACTTGCAGACACTGCAATATGATTCAATGAAATACCGTCATACTGTTTAGCGAGATCGATAAGCGCCGTATCGTTATCATGTTTCACGAGATTAATAATGTGCTTAACGGTTTTCGTCAGTTCAAGGTTGTCTTTAAGTGCAGGCCGTGAAAGCGCATCACGCTGTTGCGACTCTGACAGGTCTGCCCATCTGATGATATTCAGCATGTGAATTCTATCCCATCATTTTTTCTATTGGCATAACAAGAATGGAACTGCAGCCAAGTGCTTTTAGTTTTTCCATCGTCTCCCAGAACAACGTCTCTGAGGAGACCACATGAACGGCTACACGGTCGTCGTGTCCAGATAATGGCAGTACTGTTGGGTTCTCTGCGCCAGGTAGCAGGCTTTTGACTTGTTCTAAGTATGCAGTTGGCGCATGCAGCATTATGTATTTGCTTTCTTTTGCTAACATTACCCCATCAATTCTTGGTAACAGTCGGTTTACCAAGGCTTGCTTTTGCTCTGTCAAAGGTTCTTGTTTCTGGATGAGCACAGCTTTTGATTGAAAAACCACGTCCTTCTCACACAATCCGTTAGCTTCTAACGTTGCGCCTGTTGATACCAAATCACAAATAGCATCCGCTACACCAGCGCGTGGGGCGACTTCTACTGAGCCCGTCAGCATAACCGCCTTTGCATTAACACCTTGCGTCTCAAAAAAACGTTCGAGAAGATAAGGGTATGTTGTCGCGACTTTTTTGCCTTCAAGTGACTGAACACCTGTATATGACATCTCATTTGGCACCGCGATAGACAGTCGACAGCCTCCATAATCTAGGCGTCGTAACGTCTTAAAGTCTGCATTTTTGTCTGCCGCATTACGTTCTAACATCTTCTCTTCAAGTTCGTTTTCACCAATGAAACCGAGGTCAACAACACCATCCATCACCAAACCTGGAATATCATCATCTCTCACTCTTAACAAATCAATGTCTTCGTTAGTACTATGAGCAATCAAAAGACGGTCTCTTATTTGCAGTTTAATGCCAATAGCTTTTAGCAAAGAAATACTGTCGTCACTTAGTCGACCTGATTTCTGCACCGCTATTCTCAGTCTCGTGTTCTCGCCCATGCTTAATATCCTTAACAACGATGTTTATACTTTTTATCAACACAATAAAAAAGCCCCCGAAGGTTCCTTCCGAGGGCTTAGTGTTTATTCGCCGACTTGGAAGGAAACAAATAACCTCCCAAGCACATACCTGAAAGGTTATGTGTTGTGATGGTGCAACTTGTCGGTTGTCTTTATCATCAGTGGCTATGAAATGTCTGCTTAAAAAAACTGCGGCAATATTAACAAAGTACTGAGTGATTTCAACTTATTTAGTGCTTTGTTTTGTATCATTAAGACTTTTGTGTAATTCTGTTTGCAATAGCAACATAGCTAGTTTAGGCCATGTATTCGGCTAAATCATGCATCAATTACTCGACGATGAGGCCGCTTTTATTTGTCCAGGTAAAACATCGAATAACTAGAGCGTGTTGACCTTTCGAGTACAAATTTTGTTCAATCTGAGACCTTTTAGTCTAGGCGGTAACTCGCAGGCATAGTGGTTCTACGTCAAGAGTAGCCAACAACGAATAAAAGGTCTCAGGTTGAACCCTATGGGCAGCGCTTGTGCATAATTTATACTGCTTTATCGCTCCTTTATGTAGAATAACTACACTACAGTCACTCTGCATTGTATAAATTATGCGCAAACTGCTGCAAAAGTGTACTCGAAAGGTCAACACGCTCTATTCTTATCACCGAAATAGCTGACACAAGAGGATATTGGAAAAATGCAATTGTCATTGAGCACTTGGCAGGATGTTGAATCCTACTTAGAACATTCAACCGGGATTATAGTGCCCATTGGATCTATGGAACAACACGGTCCAACAGGATTAATCGGCACCGACAGTATATGTCCTGAAACTATAGCTAAACGTGTTGGTGATGATAATGGCGTGCTCATAGGACCCACGTTTAATGTAGGATGTGCTCAGCATCATTTAGGATTTCCTGGCTCAATGACCTTACGCCCCTCAACGATGATAGCGGCAATGTGTGATTGGACAGCATCGCTCTCTAGACACGGATTTGACAAAATTTATTGGCTGAATGGGCATGGTGGCAATATTGCAACGATTAATGCTGCTTTTGTTGAATACTATGCTCAGCGAAGCCTCGAGTCGGTGCCTGCGAAACAACCTGCAATCACTATGAAGCTGCAAAATTGGTGGGATTTTAAAACCGTTCTGGATACGGCGAAGCGCATGCACCCAGTAGGAGAAGGGATGCATGCTACAGCTTCTGAAGTAGCTGTTACCTATGCTGCATATCCTGATCAGGTCCGCGATATGGTATTGGAACCGAAAATTGCGCCGACAGGTTCATTTACAGATGCCTACGACTATCGCAAAAAGTTTCCTGATGGAAGAATTGGGTCAGACCCTACACAAGCCACTATCGAAAATGGTCAAGAGCTAATAACTGTGACTGCTCAGGCAGTTGCAAGTGATTTTGAAGCATTTATAAACACGCCATGACATTAAGACTGTAAATAAAACCAATTTAACATGGTGATAATTACACATGCGTAAGTAACTGATATGGGTAAACCGATTTTTGTAAAGTGTGTGAATTTGTAGTTTGACGCGCTGAAAACCAGCAAGTTTGTTTGATACCCATAAGGCGAAATAAAGCTTGCACTTGCTGCAAAGGCAACAGCTAGTGCGAATGGCATTATTGGTAAGTTCAGAAGCGTAACGATTCCGTACGCAAAGGGAAACATTAATGCCGCCGCAGCATTATTTGTGACAAATTCCGTCAACAAAAGAGTAAGAACATACACGACTATCAATGATATAAGAGGATCAGAGGCTATCAGAAATGGTTTAAGTGTGGTTGTCACTTTATCAATGACGCCAGAAACTTCCAAACCGTGAGCAAGGCTCAAGGCTCCAATGATAACGATGATCAAGTTAACAGGTAAATTGCGTTTAATATCTGTAAACGTCGATACTTTTGCGACAATGAGTGCTGCGATGAAAAACAATAATCCTGTCGCTAATGGTACCAATGATGTTGCAGCTAAAATGATGGTTCCGATGAAACCTAACCAGGTGAATAGCTCTTGCCTAGTTGTCAATTTGGATTGAACTTTTTGCTCTGAAATAATAAAAAAGTTTTTGCTTATGTTATGTCTGCGCTGAAAATCATTGCCTGTAGCCAGCAGTAAAAAATCACCAGCCTGAATTTTTAATTCCCCCAATTTGCCTGATAAATTCTCGCCATCTCTTCGGATAGCGACAACAGCTGCATCAAATAACGATCTAAAACCGACCTCTTTGAGCGTTTTCCCGGTTATAATTGCGCGGTTAGATACAATAACTTCTTTTAAGTTATCTTGTAACAAGCCATCTGTCTCAGCAAACATCGTCAAACCTTTAACATGCTGAAATGATTCTATTTTCTTGACGTTACCTGTGAATATTAATTTATCGTTTGCTTCAATTACCGTTTCTGGCGCAACGGGTGAAATTAATTGATTGTTTCTTATAATCTCTAGTAAAAACAACTCGGGTAAGTTTCTCAGGTGATTTTCTTCAATCGTCTTTCCAACCAGTTCCGAGTCACTTTCTACATCAGCTTCGATTAAATAGCTATTGTATTGTACAGATTGATCGTCAAGTGACGGTAACCAGCCTCGCAGTAACCAGAGCAGTAGCCCGCACACTGCACCTGCC
>DDLV01000161.1 GCA_002340325.1 Glaciecola sp. UBA2563
GATGTCATCAGAATCGGACGTAATCGTAATCTACCCGCCTCTTTAATGGCTTCCAAAGCTGTCATTCCTTTATCTTCGAGCTCTTTAGCAAATTCGATGATAAGAATGGCATTTTTCATCGCTAACCCAACGAGCACAATGAACCCGATTTGTGTGAATACATTGTTGTCACCGCCAATTAAAATCACACCTGTCATGGCCGAAAGCAATGTCATTGGCACAATTAAAATAATCGCGATAGGCAATGACAAACTTTCATACTGCGCGGCTAATACCAGGAATACCAATACAACAACCAATGGAAAGATAAAGAGTGACGCGTTACCTGCCAATTTTTGTTGGAACGTTAAGTCTGTCCACTCATAGTCCATTCCAATCGGAAGCGTTTCTTCTAAAATTTCGATGATTTTTGCCTCTGCCTGACCTGAGCTGAAACCCGGCGCTGGACCGCCATTGATCTCTGCAGTGGTAAAGCCGTTGTAGTGCATAACTCTGTCAGGACCGGCACTTTGCTGAACATTTAAGAACGAACCAAGCGGGATCATCTGACCAAAGGCGTTGCGCACTTTGATATCCGTAATTTGATCAGGTTCTTGTCTGAATTGCTCATCAGCTTGTAAGTTAACTTGATACGTGCGTCCAAACTGATTGAAGTCATTGACGTATAGCGAACCTAAGTACGCTTGTAAGGTAGTGAATACTTCATCGATGTTAACCGCCTGACTTTTCGCTTTTGTGCGATCTAAATCGATATCAATTTGCGGTACGTTAACTTGGTAGCTGCTAAATACACCTGCCAGCTCTGGCGACTGCCAAGCTTTCTGCATCACTTCTTGACTCACTCTATATAACTCTTCGTATCCAAGATTACCTTTGTCTTGTATTTGCAGACGGAAGCCGCCGATTGTGCCTAAACCTTGGACAGGTGGAGGCGGAAAAATCGCGATAAACGCTTCTTGGATAGCACCAAACTGCTGATTTAAAGACTGTGCAATGGCATGTGCAGACAAGTCATCCGTGGTTCTTTGATCAAAATCTTCAAGCGTTACAAATACAATACCGCTGCTTGAGCTGTTGGTGAAACCGTTAATATTCAATCCTGGGAAGGCCACCGCTGATTCAACACCAGGATGCGCTAGCGCAATATCTGACATTTCTCTAATCACAGCTTCGGTTCTATCCAAAGATGCAGCATCAGGTAACTGCGCAAAAGACACCAGATACATTTTGTCCTGACCTGGCACATAACCAGTAGGCGTCGATTCAAACTGATGGTACGTCAACCCAATTAAACCTGCGTACAACACGAACACTACACCGCTCATTCGAATAAGTTTACCAATGCCATTTTGATAGGCTGTAGCAGATCGATTGAATAGACGATTAAATGGATTGAATACAAACCGACCTAACACCTTATCCATCAATAGAGTTAGTCTATCTTTTGGTGCATCTTTGCCTTTGAGCAAAATAGCTGACAACGCTGGGCTTAACGTCAGTGAATTAATCGCTGAAATAATGGTAGAAATGGTAATAGTCAACGCAAATTGCGTATAAAACTGACCAGTTAAACCTGACATAAATGCAGTGGGTACGAATACCGCTATCAATACCAATGTGATTGCAATGATGGGTCCTGTGACTTCGGTCATGGCTTTTTTTGTGGCCTCAATTGGCTCAAGTCCTTCATGGATATTACGCTCCACGTTTTCAACTACAACAATGGCGTCATCTACCACAATACCGATGGCCAATACCAATCCAAATAACGACAGCGCATTTAGTGAAAATCCAAGTAGATGCATGACTGCAAGCGTACCGACTAAAGACACGGGTACGGCTACAAGTGGAATAATCGACGCTCTCCAGGTTTGTAGAAACAACACTACAACGATAACGACTAAAGCAACTGCTTCAAGCAACGTCGTAATAACTGCATCAATAGAGCCGCGAACAAATACAGTAGGATCATAAACGATGCTGTAATCAACACCTGCTGGGAATAATGCTTTTAACTCGGCCATGCGCTCGCGCACGTTGTCAGAAATTTGAATCGCATTTGAACCTGGTGCCTGAAAGATAGGTAATGCAACAGCGGGTTTATTGTCCAATAGTGAACGAAGCGCATAAGCATTTGAGCCCATTTCAATGCGCGCTACTTCACCTAAGCGCGTAACAGCGCCGGTGTCGTCTACTTTAATAATGATATCGGCAAATTCTTCTTCGCTTTGCAGTCTGCCCTGGACATTAATGAGAAGTTGAAAATCATTGCTGCCTGTTGGTTGCGCGCCCAATGAGCCTGCAGCCGCTTGTTGGTTCTGCTCGCGAATGGCACCTGCAATATCACTTGGATTGAGGTTAAGCGCTGCCACTTTTTCAGGATCTAGCCAGATGCGCATCGAGAACTCGCCGGCACCAAAAAGCTGTACATCACCCACACCTTCTATCTTGGCTAGCTCGTCTTTTACGTTTAACCTTGCATAATTTGATAAATACAACATGTCGTATTGATCATTCGGGGATGTGATGTGCACCACCATTGTCAGATCAGGCGATGATTTTTGCGTGACCACACCAAGACGCTGAACTTCCTGAGGCAATCGCGGTAAAGCTCTAGCAACACGGTTTTGGACCAATGTCGTTGCATCATCCGGGTCTGTACCAATCGCAAAGGTCAAAGTAAGCGTCATTCTGCCATCACTGGTGGCTTGCGACGACATGTACAGTAAATCTTCGACACCCGTTATTTCCTGCTCAAGCGGCGACGCCACAGTATCGGCGATGACTTTCGGGTTAGCGCCGGGATAGTTTGCCGTAACCACAACCGTTGGCGGTACAACGTTAGGATACTCTGTAATGGGTAGTTGATTTAACGCAAGTGCACCTGAAATGAATATCATCAATGACAGTACACCAGCGAAGATTGGACGATTAATAAAAAAGTGAGAGAAGTTCATGTTAGCCTCCAATCACGTTAGTCATAACACGCTCAGCATTTGCTGTTTGTGTTTGATCATTGCTTGTATCGATGCCCAACTGCGTTTGTTGAATAGCCGCGATAGTTTCTACACTTGCCATATCCACAATGATAGGGTTTATAGTTGCTCCCGGGCGAACACGCTGTAAACCGTTGACAACTATCATGTCTTCTGCCGTCAGACCGGATTTAACAATACGCAGTCCATTGAGCTTTTCACCTAAATCCACCGCCCGATATTCAACAGTATTTTCGTCGTTTACTACCAGTACGAATTTGTTGTTCAGGTCAGTCCCTATCGCTTTATCATCAATCAGGATACCGTCATAGCTCGCACTTCCAACAAGTTTAATGCGAGAAAACAGTCCAGGTATGAAAGTACCGTCTGTATTGTCAAATACCGCTCGTCCTCTAATCGTTCCGCTGGTAGGGTTGATGCTATTGTCTACGAAATCGATGTAACCTTGATAAGGATAATCATTGTCTGTTGCAAGCCCCATCAGGACAATGTTCTGATGTTCTCTTGAACTCTTACGCGTGCCATTTCTAGCAAGTTTTGCATAGTGCAAATAGGTTTGCTCATCAGCGTCAAAGTACGCGTGAACAGTATCCATTGAAACGAGGCTCGTCAATTCAGATTGACCTGCATTTACAAAGTTGCCTTTTGTGACCAAAGCTCTGGAAACACGGCCAGAAATGGGCGCTTCAACATTTGTAAAACTCAGTTGCAATCTAGCTTGCTCAAGTGATGCTTCAATTTCTTTGATTGCCGCTTGCGATTCTTTAAGTTGTGCAGCTCTTGAATCGAGTAACTCTTGAGAAATCGCATTAGTTGTAATTAATTTAGCTGCTCGGTTATATTCAGATTCTGCTAGCGTCAATTGCGCTTGTGCAGAGATTAACGCAGCTTCGTGACGTTTAACTTCGCTAACGAATGACCTGTCATCAATTTTAAATAATACATCGCCTGCATTGACGATTGCGCCTTCTTTAAACATGACCTGATCAATATAACCAGAAACACGTGGACGCAAATGCACAGTCTCAGGCGCTTCTAACCGACCTGTGAAGGTGTCCCATTCTGTTATGCGTTCATTTACCACTTGTGCAACAGAAACTTCAGGCAAATAGGCTGGCAGATCTGTATCAGCTTGATTGTCAACGTTTAAGCCACACGCACTGACGATGAGTGCGAGTGACAATATCGTTGTCGTTTTTAACTTGGGTAGTACGCTCATTATTTGCTCCTCAACAAATATCTTTTAATGATTTGACGAGGCTTATTATCGGTACTAAATTCATAATAAAATAATTATATGATTATATAAAACACATCATATTAATTTATGTATTATGAATTATGCGTGACTAGTGAAACGTTAATGCTGTTTGCTTAAGCGATGAAGCGTCAAAGCGGAGGTATGTTTACATATAAAAGCGTGTGAGCACATGGATGTGCGAACCCGAGCGAACAGGGACGTTGTACAGCGACTTTTAGATGTAAACATGCCACAGCTAGATTTATTGCTTAAGGGAACAGCATTGAGTGAAAAGGTGAATAACATTGCGTACACAGGAATTGAATTTATTAATGATTTTTGATGCTGTCATGACTGAAGGCTCGATAACAAGGGCGTCTGAACGACTGGCGATGACGCAACCTGCGGTTTCAAATGCGGTATCTAGAATGCGTCACGTATGGAAAGACGAGCTGTTTGTCAAAGATGGCCGTAACATCCAGCCAACACTTTACGCGCAAAACCTATGGCGGGAAATTAGAGAGCCGCTAGAAATGCTTAACAATGCAGTAACGCCCGATGTCTTTGAGCCAGAAACATCGACACGAACATTCAAGATTGCGTTGGCGGATGCGGTTGTTGATATCGCGTGGAAGGAACTTCGGCAAACTATCGAAAACGAAGCACCGCTAATCAACATCCACGCCATCCCCTATACCATTGTCAATGGCGAGCAGGTGCTAATTGATGCGGAAGTTGATATGGTGATTGGTGCTTCTAACGCAATCGTTTCTCCCGTCATACTTAGTGAGCACCTTTTCAAACCCGAGTATTTAGTAATCATGCGCAAACACCATCCACTTGCAAAATGTAACCTAGGACTAAAAGAGTTTGCAGATGCGCCGCATTTACTGGTATCTCTTTCGGGCGATGTTACGGGTTTTACCGACCAAGTCCTTGCGCAACAAGGGTTGAAACGGAGAATTGCGATGTCAGTCAATCACTTTGCCGCCGTTGGAGAGCTGATTAAAACCAGTGACTTGATTGCTGTAGTGCCACCCACTGCGGTTGAAAAAGCGATCTTCAGTGGTGATATTATTGCGATGAAGCCACCAATTGAAATTAACGTGGCATCAGTGAGCTGTATGTGGCACAAACGTCAGCAAAAAGACGGTGGACTCTGCTGGTTGCGACAAAAGCTAGTCAACATCATTAAAATGCATGCCGAAGAGCATTATCAAAAACTAGGGAAGCTGATGAAAACCTGGTGTGATTAACCTGAAGCAGGTAGACGGCGCCAATGACAATTTTTATGTGTTTTTTGATTTAAGTACCCAAGAAAGCACCAGCAATAATACGCAAATGAGCATGCCGACTTGTGTAGAACCGCTAAGTATTTGCATATTGTAATACTGAACTAACACCCCCGCGAGAATAGCCGCCCAAGCAAAACCACTGGTAATTACCGGTGCAGCTATTGCTGCCCATTTACCCTGAGCATCACATTTTCCTGCCATATACAACAAAATAGGAAAACTGAACTGCAGTGAAATGACCGCCAGTAATAATGCCAATAGGAATATCGTAGGTGAAATACTATCAATGGCAATCGTCCAGCCAATGGCGCATGCGATAAATGCACAAAACAGCGGTAGTTCACACCCGATTTTTTGCGCAACAAGGCCACCTGCAAGGCAAGCAAAAGCAGACACAAAAAGAATAATGCAGATGGTATTACCTGCATACTGGTAATCCATACCAAGTTCAGCTGCCTTGCTAAACATAAATGCAAACCCTTGGCCACTGAACGTAACAAAACTAACGCCCATTGAAATAATAATGAAAGGCCTCAAAGAAAAGCTAAAGGGGATCGCTGGTGATTTGGTTTTGTGCGCCACAGTCGAGTCTGCTTTATATCTGTACATCAGTCCCCAATAAAGCGCACATAACGCAGCACTGAAAACAAATCCGCCAACCATTTGATGATAAGTAACGGCAATACTTGCTGCTGGCACCATGACAGACATTAAGGCGACACAAACAGTATCAACAATTCCAAAAATCGTGCCCGAAGCTTTTATTTTAGCTATACGCGATGATGTTAGTCCCATCAATACTCCAACACCAACGCCACTTAGCAGTTGTAAGAACAGCAAGAAAGACGCTACGCTGAAATATACAGCACCCATTAATTGTGATGCTACAAGCACAAAGCCAGATACGGTGACCAACCTGTTATAGCTGAAGCGATAGAGGAGCAAAGGCATGAGTAGCGCCGCTAGTGAAATACCCACAAATGGCATTGCCGCAATCCAACCGCTTAAGCTTGCTGAGTATTGCGTTTCCACCATCAATTGCGTGATAAAAAGTGGTTTCACTGAGCTAAATAGCGTAGACATTGTAAATGCAGCACCTGCTGCGACAATTAGCGTTAGATGCCCTTTAATTGAAGATGCAGGAGCTGAGTGATTTTCCATTCTTTATGTCTGTGATGAGTTAGCGCTTAATGAAAATAGGGATTAGCTTTGTTGTACAAATCGTTCTTTATGACTAGCATCCAATTTATCTTGAATGTGTTTTCCAGCGGTTACCGTCGCAAACTGGCAAGGATTGTTATCGGTAATGCAGGAGCTTAGAGGCGAAACTTCGGTATCGCTATCCGGATCAATAAAAAAAGCAATAGAATAGCGGGCGCGTCCAGTTGTTGATGGCTTGACTCTATGCAAGGTGGAGCGATACACACCATTTGTCCAACGTTCCAGTAAATCACCACAGTTCACTACTGCAGCGTCTTCTGATGGCGGAACATCGATCCACTTATCTTCACAGTCCAATACCTGTAAGCCTCCCACGCTATCTTGGAAGACAAATGTCATAAATCCATAATCGGTATGCGCGCCGGCACCCAGCTGTTGTTCTTTTACTTGCTCGATAGTTTGCGCAGGATAGTAAAGCAAACGCAGTGTTATGTTTTGTCCGCTGTGTGCAGAGGAAAAATAATCCTCTGCTACTTCCAACTGCTTGGCCATTTCTCGTTGAACTCGGAAAACGCAATCAAGTACATTGTTATAAAACTGAGTCATTGTCACTTTGAAGCTATCACTTGGCCAACGATCATCGGAGAGACACGCATGAAGAATGTTGCGCATGGTGAAGGTTTCTTTTAAATCCGCAGGCGACGTTGGATCTAAGTTCTCCTGCAATAGCCCTTGATAACCAAAGTTTTCAGTAGCAGACCTATAATTACATCGCGTTTTCGCCCCTGCATCACTGCCAAAGAACGTTCTACTTTCTTCAAACACTTGTCTTAACAGGCCTTGATCAATCCCAAATTCTTTAAGCTGCATAAAGCCAATACTGCTTAACGATTGATGAATTACTTGACCGGGATCTTTTTCTTCAGAAAAATTTATAGTTGGTAATGCCATTTCGCGTTCCTTCGACAAATTCTTTGACTAGAGGCTTTAGGCCAATGACAGTTGACCTTTAAGATATAGTTAAAACATTTCGTATAAACCTGTAAAGCAAATCACAGGCCATTAGCCACTTCAACCATTTTTTGACACGTAGAGCCATTAATTACATGACGTTCAGCACCTAAATAGTGCGTTGATATTGCTTTTGTAAGACTATTGCACCACAACACCGACTAAAATCTCGAGTGGCACAAGAATAATCATTTGTAGTTTGCAAACAGATGGTTAGAATCTACTGCCCAGCTTTTTTGAAAGCAAAACCGTCTTGGAAACATGAATTGAGAGCAGTATGAAGATCGTTGAAATACTTTTAGTTGAAGCCCCCCACCAACCCGGCACTATGGCAAAGGTGCTTGCCATCATTGGTGAGATGAAGATAACAGTAGAAGGTATGAATGCGATCAGGCGCATGCATAAGGACACGGTATGGGAACTCACCATTGAGTATGATGACTCTCTAGATATGCAAGTGCTTGTGGATAAAATCAATGATTTGTCCAAAGCAAAAGTTGTTGGTAAATCTGACCGCGTGTTTAATCGTCACAAAGGCGGCAAAATCAAGACGCAATCTAGCATTGCAATCAACTCACTTGAAGTGTTGCGCGACGTGTACACGCCGGGAGTCGCCAGAGTTTGTCAAGCCATTCAGGCGGAGCCGAAGAAAATCAGAAAATACACCAACCTCACCAATACAGTGGCCATTGTTACTAATGGCACGGCAATACTTGGCTTAGGCGATATAGGGCCTGAAGCAGGATTACCTGTGATGGAAGGAAAGTCCGCGATTTTTTCCGAATTAGTTGATATATCCGGCGTTCCTATCTTGTTAAAAGAAAAAGATCCGTTGCGCATTATTGAAACTGTTGAGGCAATTGCCCCTTCTTTCGGTGCAATTCTGCTTGAAGATATTAAAGCGCCTGAGTGTTTTCAGATTGAAGCGGAACTCATTCACCGATTGGATAAACCCGTTTTTCACGACGACCAACACGGCACTGCTATCGTAGTACTAGCAGCTCTGCTCACCGCAACACGAAGCTTAGGCGTAAATATCAAAGACAAGACCTTTGGGCTTCTTGGTTTAGGCGCGGCAGGTATGGGAATTTGCACCTTGATGTTACAGTATGGCGTTAAAGAAGTACTGGGAAGCGATATCAATGAAAACGCCTTGAAACGCCTTCGCGGTGATGGCGGCACGCCAATGGGATTAGAAGAGTTGATGCAAAAAGCCGATATCGTTGTTGCAACCACTGGCGTAAAAGGTCTGATAAAACCGGAAATGATTAAAGAAGGGCAAATCATTATGCCTTTGACAAATCCAGACCCAGAAATCGAGCCAGACATTGCATTACAACAAGGCGCTATATTTGCGTCGGATGGAAAGACAGTCAACAATATGCTCGCTTTCCCAGGTTTGTTTAGAGGCGCGTTGGATGCGGGTACTGATAAAATAACGCACTCAATGAAAATTGCCGCTGCCGAGGCGCTGTCTAGCCTAGCAAAAGGTGATGCATTAGTACCATCTGCGCTTGATAAAGAGGCGCACAGAACAGTCGCTAGAGCCGTCTATGACTGTGCGACGCGTGAGAAATAAGCACATTAGTTTGTAGTTTTTGCAGACATGGCTGTGTCCATTGACATTCGATTCGAAATTTCCTGAAGCCGAATTAACTGTTGTATATAAAATGGTAGCAGCACTACTTTCTCGCTGTAATCAAAAATGTAGATAAGAAGCGACAGCAACGTGCCGACTTCAGGCGCAGATTCAGACGTCTGGATAGCAAGTAAGGGTGGGCTTACAAACAAAGCAATAACGCCAAGCCAGATGATGCTGAAGTTCATCGTCTCCATGTCAGATAGCTTAATGTTCCAACGCATAAGGTCACGAAAGTGTTGTGAAACAGCTTTTTTGTCTGATAAGTTCAGCACATCAACTCGCTGTTCAAGTATATGGTTGTAATGACCGTGATATTTGTATTGCGCTGAGCCCGTCAACCAATATGTGATGATCATTAACCCAAGCAGTGCCAGGCAAGTAAAAAACACGTAAATGTTGAGTGAGCCAATCACAATGAGAATGCCAACGACGCCGATTATCGCAAACACAATGCCAGGCATTGATTGCTCGAAGAATTCGACAAGTTCCGTGAGGAGCCCGCAACGCGCACTTATTTTAGAGACCGATAAATTTGCTGACTTTCCTTCCTCAACCATTTCAGGCGAGATAGTTTGATATATCCCACTGTAAATACGCGTATCATAAAAACGTCTCGCTGCACCTATCAAAAGCGCACACACGCCCAATACTCCTAACATTATTAAACCCGTGAACTCGCCAGAAATTAAGTCGTTTACTGCCCACCCGATAAACAATGGAAATAGAACATCAAGTCCTGACTCAATCATGACCAGAATAAACGTAAACGAGATACGACCGTAAAATCGCTTTGCAATTTCCTTTAGTGAATACACGTTTAAAAGACTCCAGTTTTATCTAACTTAGGTTTACATTTGACATAAAAGCGTGTTGAAAAACAGGCGGCAAGGGCGTGTTAACGCGAATATATAAAATATAGACATGACGAATAAGCAACTAGTAGAAGAAGTCCCTATCGCCATTACAGTGAATGACATTTTACTATATTCCGAGAGGAAACGTAGCCGCCTATTACTCGGAGACAAACCCAATTCTGCCTGTAGATAGTGTTGGAGACAGTTCGTTTACGCCCACCTCAAAATCCATCGCAGCGATACTGTCGAAAGATTCAAACACCATTAAGACCAGAAGTGTAGACTGAAATAGGAAACCTAGTGCGCTTAAACGGTTATGATTTCACATCTATATTTCGCGCTTGCATATTGAGACGAGCTGCCGCGTTTGAAAAACCATCATCGAAGGAAACATCATCGGTGGTCCTCATATCGGAGAAATTAGCATCGATGCAAAAATAACAACACTAACGCAAGTACATTGTGAGCAGGTTCTAAACCTTTACAGGTCAGCGGCTACTTCACCCGGAGGTCTAGCACGATTAGCACATGAAATTAATTTAGGCTACGTGACACATTTTATAGATTCGACGCTTGCAAGTGGGCTTGGGTTTGTAGCAATGGATGAGGTAAACAAGGTCATCGGTGAAATTCACGCATATACGCCAGATGTTTATTGTTTTTCCCATGTTTTAAGTAACTTAACAATTGCTGTTGCTCCCGGCTATCAAGGCAAAGGCGTTGGGCGTTTGCTTTTAAACACGTTTTGCAAAACAGCTGAAGAACAGCGCTCGGATATCACAAGAATCGAATTATTTGCAAGAGAATCTAATAAAGGCGCCATTTCGTTGTATCAGTCCTTGGGTTTTAAAATTGAGGGCTCACTTACCAAACGCATTAAAAATCAGGATGGGTCTCTAGAGTCAGACATCCTTATGGCTTGGATAAGACAATGAAATTATCAAAGGAAATTATCGTTTGATACACAATACCCAAAACTTGCCACCCGTTTTATTTGTGCCAGGAGCTATGGTGAATAAGGATATTTGGGAGGACAATTTTAGGCCTTATTTTGCTAATTTGGGTTACTCCACGCATGTGATGAGCTTTTCAGCAACAGGTGCATCTGCAAGCGTTCGAAGCAAGGCAACATTCGAAGACTATGTGAATGAATGCAAACACCAAATAGAATTATGTGATACTCCCCCCATTGTTATTTCTCACTCCATGGGAGGTTTAATTGCCCTGCATGCGGCAACGCAAACTAATATCCATGCATTAGTTGCGCTATCTCCAGCGCCAATTCAAGGAATGGGAAAAAGCCTATCGACACTTGCGGTTAACTTTGTTTTTTCGACGAGTTTCACACCGCTGCATTTTGTTGAAATGCTCTTTTCACAATCAGCAAACGCTAAAAGGTTGTGCCGACAAACCATGTTTTCTAAAACGTGTGATAAACAAAAAGTTGAACGCACGATAGAATCTATGCAGCCTGAAGCGCAGAACGTGTTGTCAGCGCTTGTTAATCCTCCAGGGCTTGATTTCAGGAAAGTTGACGAAGAAAGAATCTTCTTTATATCAGCTACTGGGGACAAAATTGTACAAGCAGAAGAGGTAAAAAGAAGCGCCTCAATTATCGAATGTGAGTGCCATGCCTACAAAGGCTATAGCCACATGTTTCAGGTAGAAAGCGATTGGAAGAAAATTGCTGACGACATCCAAGCTTGGTTAAGCGCAATCGATGAAACAAAGCCAGACGAAGCTACTACCCATTACGACTGGATGAACCCATTCAACCTTATATGGTCCGCTTGGAAAAAATAGCACTGGCCAGTGCTTGCGAGAATTTCATCCTTACCCTACCCTACAGGTATCATCGAAATATTCCCCGATTGCATACATGTTCTCTTTCTTTTCTACATCGATGCTGCGCTTACTTATACTTTTTTTGGCGATAGCAGCTTATGGATGTGCACGTGACAGTGAACAAAGCGAGCGTTTGATCACGCTGCGATTGAGTCATGTGTTTAATCCTAATGAAGAGCTAGCAAAATCAATAGAACTGGTGGCAGATCGTATTAACGAAAAAAGCAACGGCGCCATAAGGATCCTAACCTACCCAAATGCACAAATTGCCGCTTATAAAGACGGTGTTGAAATGGTCGTGCGAGGTGCTCACTTTATCTCTGTCGAAGATCCTTCTTATATAGGAGACTATGTACCTGAATTTACTGCCTTGGTCGGGCCTTTACTTTATAACAATTATGATGAGTACCTGGCTCTTGTCGAAACACCCATGGTTCAAGAGTGGAAGAAGAAGCTGGAGCAAAAGGGGATAAAAGTCCTCTCACTAAATTATATATTCGGCTTTCGCAATTTGATCACTGACCGTGTTATTAAAACCCCTGAAGATTTAAATGGCGTCAAACTTCGAACCCCAGGCAGTAAACTTTTTATCGAGACGCTTAATGCTATGGGCGCAAATGCCACTCCGCTGCCTTGGGGTGAAACCTTTAGTGCGTTGCAGCAAGGCGTTGTTGATGGCCTTGAGGGATCTGAGTTCACAAATCTTGGCGCTAAAGTTTACGAAACAGGCAAGCGAAACGTCGCCTTTACAAACCATTTTCTGGGAACCTGTGGCGTGTACATATCAACCGAAGTATGGGCAAAAATCCCACCCAGATATCAACAGATGATCGAATATGAATTTGTCTATGAAGCCGAGCAGATGGTCAATAAGCTAAAAGAAGAACACGCTGCGGTTATTGAGGAACTTGAGGCCAATGGCGTCGTATTTAATGATATCGATAGAGATGCTTTTGAGGCAAAAACCATCGGTTTATATGACGGTGTTTTGCCCGGGGTTACATTAGATATGTATCAGCAAATACAGTCGGAACTAACCAAAATCCGCAGTCACGATGAGCTGCAATAAGAATAATGAAGACACTTTTAAAATACTTCGATGAAATCATTTGTGGCACTGCGTTGGTCACAATGATCACATTGGTGATTATCAACGTCTTTTTACGGTATTTATTTAGCTACACCATTTCATGGGCAGAAGAAGTCGCTACCATCTGCTTCGTTTGGTGTGTGTTTCTTGGCGCAAGCGCTACATACAAACATAAGCTCGACATGGGCATCGACTTTTTCATTTCAAGAGTACCGGAAAAATTCTCATCGACCGTAAAAATTTGCACCGGATTGCTCTTGCTCGTTATTAACGGCTACATCTTCGTGATGGCCATAATATTTACCAGAATTGCATGGGAAAAACCAACAGCTGTGCTGGGCGTAAGCTCCTCTGTTGTCAATAGTGCACTAATAGTAGGTTTCGGGTTAGTCACTCTATACACGCTCCAGTTTTTGTACCGCGACGTTAAATCTATCGAGCGCCAAATATGATCTATCTACCTATTTTACTGCTGTTTGTACTTTATTTTGCCGGTATCCCTATCGCGTATGCACTGCTCGGTTCTGCTATCTTTTACTTCACCTTCTTTGACGCGGGAATGCCACCTGATTTAGTTTTACAACGATTTGTCAGCGCAGCAGCATCTTTTCCACTCCTTGCCATTCCATTCTTTGTCATGGCGGGTTCCATTATGAATTATTCAGGGATCAGCAAACGCTTAATGCAAATGGCAGAGGTGTTAACCGGTCATCTTAAAGGGGGCTTGGCACAAGTAAATGTTGTGTTGAGCACATTTATGGGGGGGATCTCGGGCTCGGCCAATGCAGATGCCGCCATGCAAAGCAAAATACTGGTCCCGCAGATGGAGAAAAAAGGCTATGGCCGAGCGTTTTCTACTGCAATAACGGCTTCATCCTCAGCGATTTCGCCGGTAATTCCACCGGGTATTGTCATGATCATCTATGCGTTGATTGCCCAAGTGTCCATAGCCGATCTGTTTATTGCCGGCTATGTGCCTGGATTGCTAATGGCTGTTGCATTGATGATAACGGTATCTATGATTGCACGTAAACGCAACTACTCCCCTTCTAGAAGCAGTAAAGCCAGATGGAAAGAAATAGGCCGTCAGTTTATTGATTCAATTTGGTCGTTATTGCTTCCATTAGGCATAATATTAGGCTTAAGGTTTGGCCTGTTTACCCCCACTGAAGCTGGCGCGATTGCAGTACTTGCCTCAATTTGCATTGGTGTATTTATTTACAAAGAGTTAACCCTTAGCCATATTAAGCCTGTGTTGCTTGAGACTATCTACGGGACGGGAACCGTTGTATTAATTATTGTTGCAGCCAGCGTGTTTGGCTATTACTTGACTTGGGAACGCATTCCTCAAGACCTTACGGCGATGATATTAGAATTCACTTCAAACAAGTATGTGATGCTTGCATTGATCAACGTTTTCTTGCTCATAATCGGGATGGTATTGGAAGGTGGTGCTGCGTTAATTATACTGGCACCACTTCTTGTTCCGGTAGCGCTTGCGCTTGGTATAGATCCCGTGCATTTCGGCATGATCATGATTGTGAATATTATGATAGGAGGAATAACACCTCCTTTCGGGTCTTTGATGTTTACCACCTGCTCAGTCACTAAAGTACCCGTAGTGGATTTTATTAAAGAAGTCTGGCCGTTTATTTTGGCACTGCTTGTCACCCTAATGATTATTACTTATGCGCCAGCGCTAGTACTATTTCTGCCCAACCTATTGAGCTGAAACCTATCACGGTAGGAAACGTTAGCGGTCTGCTTGGACGACAGCGTTAAGAGGTGTAACTCAAGACGTGTTAAAGTTTATAGGGCGTCGACTGCTCCATATTGTTTAACACCGCTTTGGTTTCTTGAATAAGCGCAATTGTCTTTATTTGATTCCAGATGTTATCTAGAGAACGTTGTTTATTTGCAATCATATCCCGAAGATATAACATGCTGTGCTCAATGTAATATTCCAAGTTGACACGAGAAAGTTCTTCTTGGCTAATATATCGCATCGACCAAGAGGAAAACATTCGATCCTCGCGGTTATCTAACGCAATCTCATTAATAAATGTATGTCGTTCATCTTTGCGGATAGTATCTAGCAATTCGATTATAACGGGGGCATCACCTTCAAGGTATTGTAAAAATCGATTTCGAGAAAAACAGAGGTAACCTGTAATGTCTAACTGCTTATTTTTCGTTGCAGAAAGGGTAGCAAGATCTTGTATGTCATCATCTGTAAATTCTGCATTAGCTTCGCTGAGATATAGGATACGTTTCATAAAGACAATGATTGAATTATCAAAGACAAGGTCAGCGAATATTTTCAGAAGTCAGTGCTGCAAGTATTGATCTATATCAATAAACATTTAACCTAGGACTAATATTATGGTAGTAATAAAAGACCCTTTACCTTAAAAAAACAATTTGATGACATTTGCAACAAATTCACTTTAACAATAACATTCTGCCCAAATGCTGGTTCACTCATCCGAACTTTCAACAAAACAAAAATATTTGAGATTTATAGCGGTTGCCCAGTTGGTGCCCAAAGGCTGTGTCGCTACCTATTCACAAGTTGCTTTTATGGCGGATTTACCGGGTAGAGCGCGAATGGTTGGAAAAGCACTCGGATGTACTATGGCAACTGACGCAACTCCGTGGCATCGAATTATACGCGCAGATGGCCGAATTGCTTTCGCAGCAGAAACATTACATTTTGTCGAACAATACAAGCGTTTAACAGAGGAGAATGTTGTCGTTAGAAATGGCAGGGTTAATCTTAAATACTTCCAATGGGAACCCGATGCAGATAGTTTTCTCTTAGCATTTTCCAAACAACTCAAGTTAATTATGAAGGAAACTTAAAGTACTTTGATTTTATGACTATCTTTGACCTCTTCCATCACGATGTAAGTGCGCGATTCACTGACCCCAGGTAATCTGAGTAACGTGTCTCCGAGCAGTTTCCGGTACTTTGAAATATCTGCAACCCTTGCTTTTAATAGGAAATCGAAGTCACCAGAGACTAAATGGCATTCCTGAATATCATCGTCGTTGCTAACGGCAGCAGAAAATTCTGAGAAGATATCGACTGACGTTTTTACTAGCGTGATCTCAACATACACAAGCATTGCAGCACCGAGCTTTTCTGGATTGAGTTTTGCGTAATAACTTAAAATATAGCCTTGCTCTTCCAATCTTCTGACCCTCTCCAGACACGGGCTAGGAGATAATCCTACGCGCTCAGACAGGTCAACATTAGAGATTCGGCCGTCTTTCTGTAGCTCTGATAAAATTTTTCTATCAATCCGATCCAAGTCTTTTGCTACTTTTTTAATCAAAATTTTATTCCTTAAAAAATCAGTAATAAAAAATATTATTCTTTATTTAACATTTTTTCAAAATTTAAGTTTCCTTTATTTAACGTACACTACGCAGAAAATCGCGCATGGAGAAAACGTATGATCATTGGTGTACCCAAAGAAATAAAAAATCACGAATACAGAGTAGGATTAACGCCAGGAGCGGCGAAGGAATACATATCACATGGCCATCAAGTCCTTATCCAACAAAATGCGGGCGCGGATATCGGTTTTACGGATGAAATGTATCAATCAATCGGTGCGAAAATACTGACTACAGCAGACGCAATTTTTTCAGCTGCGGACATGATCATCAAAGTAAAAGAGCCGCAGCCAAACGAGTGTAAAATGCTAAGAGAAGATCAAATCCTTTACACATATCTTCACTTGGCACCAGATCCTGTGCAAACTGACCTTCTAGTTAAATCAGGGGCATCATGTTTAGCATATGAAACCGTGACCGACGTGTCAGGAGCGCTGCCCCTTCTTGCGCCTATGTCGGAAGTTGCAGGTAGGATGTCGATTCAAGCGGGAGCCTATTTTCTTGAAAAAGCCCATGGTGGTAGCGGCACACTCTTGGGCGGTGTCCCCGGTGTCGAATCAGGAAACGTATTAATTTTGGGCGGCGGTGTCGTCGGGACCAATGCTGCTAAAATGGCATTAGGAATGGGTGCTAATGTTACTATCCTTGACCGCTCTTTACCCCGCCTTAGGCAGTTAGATGATATTTTCAGCGGCAGACTTAATACCGTGTATAGCACAGAAGATGCCATTGAAAAATATACAGCTACCGCAGACTTACTCGTCGGTGCGGTTTTAATCCCAGGCGCTGAAGCACCCAAGTTAATTACGCGCAATCATTTATCAATGATGAAAAAAGGGTCAGTGCTCGTTGATGTCGCTATCGATCAAGGTGGTTGTTTTGAAACATCACGTGCTACGACACACCAAGATCCAGTCTTTATGGTGGATGGCGTCGTTCATTATTGTGTTGCAAATATGCCAGGTGGCGTTGCACGAACATCTACTTTAGCGCTAAACAACGCGACCCTTCCATTTGGCTTGGCCATTGCGAACAAGGGCTTGAAGACGGCGTTATTAGAGGACCCACACTTATTAAATGGATTGAATGTTCATAAAGGTTATGTCACCTACAAGGCCGTAATGGACGCACTTGGTGAGCAATTGAATCTGGTTTATCGACATCCTGAAGAACTATTTAAAGCCAACAGAAGAACGTTAGCAGCCGTTTAAATTATTACTTAGGAAAGTGCAGTCACTTCAAACTATATGTTAGCGTTGATTCCTGCACTGTTTTGCGAAATAGGTAAAGCTAATGTATTGCCTTATTAAATTCTAGCTTTGGACACTGTATTTTAGGGCTTACTATATTCTCGTTCCACTTTACAAATCCTAACGGTATAGTCTGAATACCACGTTGCTTTACCTTTCGACTGGGCTTTTTGGTGTTCCAATATATTTCGCCACGCCGCAATTGCATCCATATCACGCCAATATGAAACGGTGATCCCGATGTCGTTTCTGGCTGATTCAACGCCAAGAAATCCACGTTGTTGTGATACCAGTTCTAACATCTTTTGCGATGTCGAATCGTACCCTTCAAGGTTCTCTGACGTCTTTGAAGTAAAAATTACAGCGTAATAAGGAGGGGATGGTGTATTAGCAATATTGGACATTATTCGGTCTCTTATAGAATTCTTTATTTAGTATTCGTTCGTTATTACCACTATTTTAATTTGTTCAGCAAAATTCGGTACTTTTTAGTATCATGGAAGAGATAAAAATGTGGCGTCAGTTCCCTTTATTTATTACTGATATGAACACCGCTCATTTGATTATAGATATAAGTGAATTTAAAGTCGCTGTAAACCCAATCCCTGGGCGCTC
>DDLV01000072.1 GCA_002340325.1 Glaciecola sp. UBA2563
CAAATACCTTCAATCAAATGAGTTATGTTTGTGTCAGCAGCAATGAAACAGGACTGGCGAATAATGTATATGTTTAGCGCAAAAATTAAGTAAGATAACGCCTTAACTTTGGAAAACGGTGAGCTATTGATGCAAAAAGATGATGTATATATGCAAGAAGCAATCTTGCTTGCAAAACAAGCTCAGCAGATAGGGGAAGTGCCAGTGGGTGCGATTGTCGTCTTGGATGACGTAATAATTGGAAGAGGGTTTAATCAATCAATCACACTATCAGATCCAAGTGCACACGCAGAAATGATCGCTATTCGCGAAGCGGCGCAACATTTACAAAATTATAGAATGCCTGAAGCGACGCTATATGTGACACTAGAGCCCTGCGCAATGTGCGCTGGCATGCTGGTGCATGCGCGCATTAAACGCCTAGTATTTGGTGCTTTCGACGCTAAGACCGGAGCATGTGGAAGCGTTATGGATTTAACCAGCCATCAAGATTTGAACCACATAATTGCGGTTACCAAAGGCGTGCTTAAAGATGAGTGTGGCGATATATTATCGAGGTTTTTTGCGCAGAAGCGCTTAGAAAAAAAACAAAACAAGAAGCTGCTGCGTAAAGGTTAGATTTATTCTTCTCTCAAATTGCTGGCACTTATGGGTATTGGCTTAACACGCCTGTCGATAATTTGATTCTAACTCAATGGCGTTATATTGTTTTCTTCGTAGCGATACGCGGTTGTGCATTTTTTTCAAAAGAGTCCTTCTTCTATTTGTATTCCTGAACACTCTCATTTTTTTCATTCAAACTCTACTTAATAACATTTAGTACACACTAGACCGGTGTCGTATGTGTTTTGTTCCCGAAATTATTGACTAAAGTCTAATTTAATGGCTATCGTCAACCTATTAGTACACGTTTACACGTACTGTAATTTCGACGATGCAAGTATAGTACCCAATGTATTACAACTTGATGTAATTTTCGTGACGTATTTGTTTTCTGCGCTATCAAGCCTGTTTTATTGAGTACGGCTGTCAAGAGCAAGAAAGTATACGGGCGGGTATATAGAGTTTGATGTTGCCTATTACTCAGTACTGGTAGTTTGCAAAAGTGATTGCTCAGTATCCGGTGTTTCATCCAACAGTGGCGATGACTCTGACTCCAAATAAACAATGCTGTCGTAATAACGTCGGATATTCTCCACGTAGTGCACTGCTTCATCGCCTCGCGCGTAGCCAAAACGCGTAGATTGATAGTATTTCTTTTGTCGTAGCAGTGGAAGGTGTCTTTTGACATCTATCCAAAGATCCGGATTATATCCCATAGATTCTGTTATTCGCCTTGCATCTTCCAGATGCCCAAGACCAACATTATACGACGCCATCGCCATCCAAATTCTGTCGGGCTCTTTCACGCGAGCGGGAATTCTGCGTAATAAGCGAGCAAAATACCGAGCACCTCCGCTGATACTCTGCTCTGCGTCTGTTCTATCGCTGAGTCCCATATCTTTTGCCGTTGCGCGCGTGAGCATCATCAACCCTCTAACGCCAGTTGGTGAGACAGCATCCGGATCCCAGTGACTTTCCTGGTAGCCAATAGCGGCAATGAGTCGCCAGTCTATTTCACCTGCATGGGCAATAAACATGTCTTTGTATTTCGGAAGTTTATTATTCACAGCACGAACGAATGCACGAGTGTCAACGAAATCAAATGTTCTAACATGCCCAAAATAGCGATCTTCTAATGCTGATAATTGCCCACTGAGCTGCATGCTACCAAAGAACTCAATCAACGCTGCACGTAATGAATCATCTGACGATTCGTCTAACACCCAGCCGACTTGCAATGTATCCGTAACTGAAAAACCAATGCCCAGATTAGGGTATCTGCGCCGCACAATATTTAAAATATTTGAATCCGATATTGTGTAGTCTAGCTCACCGGTCGACACCATCTGAAGGAGTTCTTCTACGTCTTTTTCATCCGTCTCTATCCAATCAATCTGATAGTGTTCGCGAGCGCTTTTCAATGCCTCTCGATAGAGCGTATTATTTGTGATTTTCAGCGTGCCCTCGAGTTGAGAGAAGTTTCTAGGCCTTCCAGTGCCTTTTTTGTAGACCAGTTCAAAGACAGTTGATTGATAGGCGGGTCCAAATGTATACGCGTTTTTATGATCCTCTGTCATCGTAACATTAGCCGCAATTAGATCTAGTCGGCCCTGGGCCAACTCTTGCTCAAGCTCGTCAAAACTGTGATAAGGATAGACTTCTAATTTTACACCCAGATAATCAGCAAAACCTTTTGCAAGTTCATACTCAAATCCTTCTGTAGATACAGCGCCGTTATAATACGATGTGCTGCCATAAAGGCTACCTACTCTTATGACGCCTTTATCTATAATTTGTTTTAGTGAACTTTCAAATTGATACTGGGAGCAGCCACCTATAGCGACAACAAGTAGCACGCATAAACACTGGTAAATCAATTTTCGCGACATAATTCAAAAACTAATTGGCTGAAAGATGGCATGTACTAGATATTGGCAAAATTCCAGTAAATGCGCAATCTTAGCTTATCAATTGAGTTATCATATTCTATAATCCCTCGCTCGTGCGCACGGCCTCCTTAAATTTCACCTACTGCATTGTGAGTGGAGTAGAGAAGAAAGGTATCTATGCATGTTCATCTAAAATTTTAAGCGCTTTTTCGGATCATAATAATGCTTGTACTTCCCGGTAGCTCAGCAATCTCCAATTTCACCATCTCTAAGCTTCGAAACAAACTAACATCTCTGGGGCATCAAGTAACCGAAATTGAAGCGACGTTCATTCACCTTATCGATACTACTGAACCGCTTACAGATACTGAAAATGATATATTGCAAAAGTTACTAACATACAATGCGAAGACGGGTCCTCAAAAGACGCTTGCAAATTTGTTTTTCGTTTTACCTAGAATGGGGACTATCTCCTCATGGTCGAGTAAGGCAACGGAGATAGCGAATAATTGTGGGATAGCATCGGTTCGGCGTATTGAGCGCGGCATTAGATATTCAATCGCGGCTGATTCTGATAGTGCAATTAACGCGATAAAGGCGCTTGTTCACGATAGGATGACAGAGCAAGTAGTTGACCATGAGAGGGATTTGGCTTCTTTATTTATTGAGTCAACGCAGAAAGAAATGTCTAACGTTCCCATTTTATCAGAGGGAATCGCAGCGTTAGAATTAGCAAATGATCAATTGGGTTTAGCGTTAGCGAGTGATGAAATTGATTATCTCTACAATAATTTTAAGCAGTTACAAAGAGATCCCAACGACATAGAACTTTACATGTTCGCACAAGCTAATTCTGAGCACTGTCGCCATAAAATATTTAATGCTGATTGGACTATCGATGGCATAAAGCAGCCACGTTCGCTGTTTCAGATGATTAAAAAGACCTATGAGGTCACGCCAGATTATGTGTCCTCGGCATATAAAGACAATGCTGCGGTTATGCAAGGTTTTCAAGCAGGTCGCTTTTTTCCGGTTAAAGAAAACAGTCAATATGATTTTCATCATGAAGACATCGATATATTGATGAAAGTCGAAACGCATAATCACCCCTCTGCAATATCTCCATTCCCTGGTGCCGCCACGGGATCTGGTGGCGAAATCCGTGATGAGGGAGCAACTGGCATTGGCGCAAAACCAAAAGCCGGTCTTGTTGGATTCAGCGTTTCTAATCTCAATTTGCCTGATTCACCGCAACCTTGGGAACAACCATACGGCAAACCCGATCGAATAGTCAGTGCACTAGACATTATGACAGAGGGACCATTGGGCGGCGCAGCCTTCAACAATGAATTTGGCCGTCCTAATATTCTTGGCTATTTCAGGACTTATGAACAAGACGTAAATAGCTTCAATGGCAGTGAAGTCAGAGGCTACCACAAACCTATCATGTTGGCTGGTGGCATCGGCAATATCAAAAGAAATCATATTCAAAAGAGAGAGATTACTGAAGGCGCTCTGCTTATTTGCTTAGGTGGCCCTGCAATGAACATCGGGCTTGGTGGCGGAGCTGCTTCATCGGTGAGTTCAGGGCAAAGCGACTCTGAATTAGATTTTGCTTCGGTACAACGAGATAATCCTGAGATGGAAAGACGTTGCCAAGAAGTCATTGACAGCTGTTGGCAGCTTGGGGATGCCAACCCTATTCAGTTTATTCATGATGTAGGTGCGGGAGGATTGTCCAATGCATTTCCAGAATTAGTCAATGATGGAGGCCGCGGCGGTATATTTGAACTAGATAAGATCCCATGCGCCGAATCTGGCATGTCGCCCCTTGAGATATGGTGTAATGAATCCCAAGAGCGCTA
>DDLV01000062.1 GCA_002340325.1 Glaciecola sp. UBA2563
ACCCAATCCCTGGGCGCTCTGCGAATTTAGTTCGCGCTGTGCAGCAGATGAATTCGAAGCTTTCAATTCGCCGAAACCTATAATCAACTGTGAGTCAACATGCTAGAGACTCAACAACTAACGAGAACAGAGCCAAAGAGTGTATTGAATATATCTATACTTTCATTCGCTTTTTAACGAACTTTGCGTATAGCGCAGATGGAACAATAACCAGCACTGCTATAACAAGTAGGGTCCACTGGTAGGTTGCCGAGAACGTCGTTAAGCTTGAGAGCACGTACGCCATTTCATTGTTTACATGCGATGCGAATGCGAATTTACCAACTGCAGCCTCGTGCGCAATTGAAAAGCCATTGCTAAAGGCGCTTTCCCATCCTAGCGATGATAAAGATGCATACGCCTTGTAGCCAATCGCGGAACTTCCAAATGAAATAAAACCAATAGCAACGGCGCCTAACCCAAGTACACCAACGCCAATTGCACCTACGGTAAGAATACCAAAAGATACTATGCCCACACTGATAGGCGCAATGGCAACGCCACCCCAAGCAAAGAGACCACCAATCGCTTTTGAACCACCTGCAACCCATCCCATTGCGGGTGGATCTCCAATTTCGGGGGTACCTAGTTGGAAATGCCATAATGGCAAGCCCAGAAATTTAATCTTACATTTGTGTTCTCGTTTGGAGGATTGTTGATCGACATCGTTTTTAAACGCTTCAGGATGAAATATTCTCTCTTGTGCCCTCAGTGACTTTACCGCCGCCAACATTTTTATCGTCAGTACTATATAGCTGATGACAAAGACACCTACAATTAATTGAGACGCAATTGCATAGGAATAGCCGTCTCCGTCTGATTGAGAAGCCAAATATTGTGTGCCGTACATAGAAACAACAAACATCAGTGCGAAACCTATAAACAGAGCAACTGTTTTAAATGTAAGACGTCTTTCGTTTTCAGTTCTTGATTGATACAAACTTGCTTTAAGTCCAAAGAAAGAACTGATGAGTCCAGAAAAGGTGGCAAGAAAAGCCGCAATCGTACCGAATTTCAATAAAGAGCCTGTTTTTGCTGTTCCCGCTCCGAATGCCGCCGCAGCTGCTGGTTTCGCAAAATCGCTCAAGACTGCCACAACCCCTGCAGTAAAAGCAGTACCAGGTTTGGTATATTCCAACGCCTCTTCGACAAATGCCGCCATAGCTTCTTTGAGCAGTTTTCGCCCACGAGAGAGTCTTTGCTTGGTGGTATCAACTGTTAGATCTAGACTGTCAGCAACTCGTTCAACTGACTGTTGCTCTCGATAAAAAAGAACTAGCGGCTCTCGATAATTGATATCAATGTTGCTCAGCGTATCCCACAATAGCACCTGCTGTTGTTTTGCTATTGCTTCATCTTCGATTTTTAACGATGGCGATTCGATAGAAATGTGGTTTTCAATTTCATCGGCGTTTTTTATGGGTTGACCAGATTCTTTGCGTAGATAGTGACTTACCTTAAATCGCAAAATACCGCATAACCATGACTTGAGTTTCTCTGGATCTCTTAAGCTATCTAGCTTTTGCCATGCTTCTACAAATACTTCCTGTGCAATATCTTCGCTTTGTTTCAAGTCCCCAAGAGAAGCGTAAGCCAGAGAACACAATAAGTTTTGGTAACGCACAACAATTTCGCAAAACGCTTCTCTGTCGCCACCTAAAGAGGTAAGTACCAAGCTCGCATCATCAAAATTCGACAGCGATTTTTTTTGTTTAAAACTCTTCATTGCATTCACTCACATAGACTGGATATCTAATAAGTGCCTCTTTTCAGAAAAAGGTGACAACTTTTCTATAAAAAGTTATTAAAACTGTAGCGTGAATATAGAGAAGCTTGCAATAAAAGAAAAATAACTAGAGTCTGTAAAATTGATAGTGTGATTGGTTATGTTCCTATTAATAGGAACATAACCTTGAGTTTATACCCTGCAATGGCCACCACTTAAAATGGAAATGGCTCTGAAGATCTTTTTGGGCGTTAAATAGCCGGTATATTTGCCAACGACGTTGTTTTTGTTATCAAGAAATACAAATGATGGGCTTGTTTGAATACCGCCGAGCGCTTTGATGAGCTTATTATCAGCTAGGTATATTGGTGTTTCTTCCTCGTAATGTCTTGCTTCTCTTTTTAAATCTCTTTTTGCACCGTTGAAGCCAACGATAGTTACATTCACAGATGCATCACAAGTTTTCGCGATTCTTTTTAAAGTTGGTTTTTGTTTTTTGCACCACTTACAATCGGGTTGCATAAACATTAACACATGAACTTTGTCGTTTATCGCAAATGGTTTATCAGTAAGATTGTTACGTAAATTCTTAAGCTCAATTACCTCTAGTGTTGAAGCATTAGCAATGGTACTAAACATCGATAACGTAAGTAAGCCAATGAATGTAAATATTGCATAGACGCGCATTTAACCCTCCTTGTTAAAGCTTTAGCTCAATTCCCGCATAGAACTCGCGACCATTCAATGGTGCATATATATATGCGACATCATAACCGCCATCGGCATCGAAAAATAAGGGCGTATCATCATCTTCAACCTGAGTGTAATCAAACAAGTTTGATACACCTGCATAGATGCTCATTGCAGTGGTAACGGCATATTCCGCGCGAATATTTGTCACCATAAACGCATCAGCCGTCGTCGGTTTTATTGAATCAGGACTACCGGCAATATTGAATCCTTCGTAGCCATATTCGGTTAAATCTCTGCTGCCATACCAGGTGGTTGAACCATAGAGGCTCCAATTGTCTTCTTGGTATTCAAGCTCAATATTAGCCCTATCTTCAAATGGTGCGATGGCATATGAGGATTGAAAATCCTCATCATATTCAAAATGCTCGACAGCTGCATTGAACGAAAAGTTGTCGGTAACGTTATAACCAAAACTAATATCCGCAGTTATCACAGTAGCATCTTCAGTTAGCTGCGTAAGAATAGGAATACCTTCATCTGTTTCTTCCAACGACGCTAGATTTTCAACGCTAGATCCAGAAAGCGTGCCCGTGATCGCGAAAGTTTCGTCTTCATAGTTAAGCGAATAACTTGCAGATATAGACTCTTCTAGGGCATCTATATCCACGATATAACCTAACTCTGCATCCAAAATACCATGATCAGTTTCGAAAAATGACAATGGCGCGCGATAACCGCGACCTACAGAAAGTCGAGAGGTTAAATTTTCATTGTGGAAATATCGAGCGTCCATTCTAGGAGCAATAAATGTTTCATCGATTTCTACGCCAGGTTTGGCTGGGTCAATAAAGTCAGCTTCAATCGCATCAATTCTCATGGCGAGTGCAATTTCAACTGCATCGTTTGGCGTCCATGTGTCCTGAATAAACACGCCCTGGGTTGTGTAATCAAAGGCGTCGCTTTGAAACGTCTCTAAGTCGCGCAGTGCTTCAGTATCCGAACGCATTTCTTCATGTCTAATATCTGCGCCAACGGATATGAAATGCTTATCAGTCAACTCGATATCAAATTTCGCTCGAGCAAACCACATTTCATCTTCTGCAATATAATCAATACCTTCATAAAATGAATCCTGTTCGTGTTTTGCATAGCTGATGGCGTATTCCGATGACGTTCGGCTGCTTAATTCAGTTAGCCATTTAATGTAACCTTCATCGCGCTCCGTCTTGATCCATTCTGCTGTTTCCCAAGGTTTACCAATGTATTGATCTCGTACATCATTATTTTCAAATAGCTGCTCGGAATCAGCACCATCAAATGTCGCCAATGTTTGACCAATAGAAGACGTCAACGAACCAATCATTGGACCACCGAAAATCTCAGCATCTACTTTTGAAACGCGCACTTGTATATTGTGCGAACTACCTAAATCCTGTGAAACTAGTGCAGTGACAGATTGACTTTGTTGATATGGTGACTCACTCACGCCATTATTATCGTTGTCTTCTTGCGATTGCTCATGATATTGCGCAATCAGGGTAAGCCCGGTTTTACCATCTTCACTCACTGCCGTAGCAGCACCGCCGAGCGTCTGGAGATCGTGAGAACCCATCGAAAAGTCCACACTGACGCCATTATCAACGGCTTGTTTAGTGACGGTGTTTATTGTGCCTCCAATTGCTTCAGGCGCAATTAATGACGCGCCTGCACCGCGAGCGACTTCAATTCGGTCAATACCTGTTGTCGCAATCGCATCGACGGCATAAAACCCCGAAATTAGTGTATGCGTAGGTAATCCATCCACCAAGATGGTGGTATGCTCGCCTTTCATTCCATTGAGCATTACTCGCTTAACACCGCACATTGAGCATTCATTGGACACATTGATACCTGGCTCATTATTGATTGCTTCTGATAGATTCAGTGCATTTTTATTTTGAATCATTTGCTCATCAATAAGCTCAGTTTGTTGTATAACGTCTTTTAATCGCCCGGCTTCACCTAGTTTTTGCCTAACTGTTTTCACTTCAATAGTTTCTATATCCGTTTCGTTTTCTTGTGCTGTCGATGCAGAAAACGCAATAGAAGGCGTTAATGCTGCGGCCATACAAATTGATAAGTATTTTGTTTTCATCTATTTTTCTTGATTTCTGTTTCATTTCTTACGATTTAAATACAAATGAGAATAATTCTCAATATGATTATTATAATATTCTAATTTTGTTGATCTTTGTCAAATCGATGAGAAAAAAACCGATATACTCACTATTTCTTAGTGAAATGTTTTAAACAACAAATGTTGATTCAATGCTGACTCAAACATTAAAAAGGAAATTTCATGCAACACTTCGTAGGACACATCATGTTTGATGTAGATGGCACTCTGGTTAGGTCATTTGAGTTTGATGAGGAGTGTTTTGCGTCTGCTGTATTAGAAGTGATGGGCCATAATATCGATACTAATTGGGAAAGTTATCCTCATGTTTCTGATCAAGGTATTCTTATGGAACGCATGCAGCGAAGGGGCATAACATCACAGACAGATGACATTCAAAATGATGTCAAACGCGTATTTATCACTAAGATTAAACACTATCTATCTAAATATTCAGCTAGCGAGGTCCCTGGAGCCTCAAATTTCATCGAAACGCTAAAACAAGATACATCGATAAGCCTGCTGTCGATGATTTTCTTGACCGTGATAAATTGCATTCTATTTTCGATTAGTAGAAGTTCGCTCACCTCACTAGTGAGAAATCTTGAAATTGGTCAAATACGATTCAAATTCTTCTGCGTTAAGTGGTTTGCTAAAGTGATATCCCTGCCCCATTAGACATCCATTTTCTACCAAGAATTGTAATTGCTCATGCGTTTCAATTCCTTCAGCGGTCACCTTCAAGCCGAGCTTTTCGCAAAGCAAAATGATAACCTCAACAATAGCTTTATCATTACTATCAGTGAGTATATCCTTCACAAAGCCTCTATCAATCTTGATGTTGGTGATTGGGAATTTTTTGAGGTAATTCAATGATGAATATCCTGTACCAAAGTCATCAATTGATAGTTCAATACCGCTATTCGTCAGTTCTTGCATAGTTTTCATCGCACTTTCAACATCTTGCATGATGGAGCTTTCTGTTATCTCAAATTCAAGCTGTTGGGCTGGAAGTTCAGTTTCCAACAATACCTGTTTAACATCATTAATCAGATTTGTACTTTTAAACTGTTTTGTTGAGAGATTTATCGAAATGTGAATCGGTGTATCGAACATTAAAGACCATTGTTGAATTTGACGACATGCCTCATGTAATACGAAGTTACCTATTGGAATAATTAATTCTGAACGTTCAGCAAAATCTATGAACTCATCAGGAAACACTATGCCCTTGCTCGGGTGGTTCCAGCGAATAAGTGCCTCTGCTCCAAGAATCTTATGTGATTTCAAGTCTATTTTTGGTTGATAGAACAACTCGAATTGGTCTTCACGGATGGCAGCTTCCAACTCCTGCTTTAGCTCCAAGTTGCGGTGCACTTTTTTATGCAGTTCCGCACAGAAAAACCTGAATGTACCTTTGCCCTCGGATTTGGCACTGTACATTGCAAGGTCAGCATGCTTTAACAGGGTTTCAAAATTTGCACCATCATCTGGGAACGTCGCTATACCGATACTCGTATCTATCTGGATAGTTTTTGTTTGAATCTCATGATTTTGCTTTAAGGCGTCAATAATTTTTCGACTGGTATCAACAGCAGAAATCTTGCTTTTAATTCCGTTTAATAAAACAACAAATTCATCACCACCTATTCTTGAGACCATATCAGAGTCACAGACCTGCTGTTGTAAACGGCGAGCAGTCTCTTTTAAAACCAAATCCCCTGCAGAGTGTCCAAGTGAGTCATTGATTAATTTAAAGTTATCCAAATCTAACAATAATACTGCAATGCCCTCATTTTTTCGTTTGCAATCGTTGATTTGCTCCTCTAAACGCCGTTTTAATTGAATACGATTTGGCAGTGCTGTTAATGAATCGAAGTAGGCTAATTGTTCTAACTTAGCTTCGAGACTTTTTGCCTTCGAAATGTCTGTCATGATGTTACCGACAGCAAAGACTTCTCCAGTACTGTTTTTTAATGGAAATCGATGCGAAAGAAAAGAGCGCATACCCGTGTTTGTCATTCTTTGAATTTCAGTGGTAATCGTCTCTTTTAACGCCTTCAAATGACCGTCAAGATCTTTATAGTCCTCTTGAGTATTGCTTTTGCTATGAGCATTAACCGCTCGATAGGAGGTGTTGCTAAGAATGAGTTGCCCTTCAGTATTTATAAGGCTTATCAATGCTGGAGAGTTTTCGATAAGTCCCTTTGTTAAAGCACGTTCTTTTTCCAACGACTGTTGGTTTTCTCTAATAAATTTAACGTTTTCTAGATATATTTTGAGAAAAAACACCAAAATTACGATATATGCTACAAACCGTAAAACATGCCATAACCACCACGTGGCATCCCAAACAACAGAAAACTTAAAGAGCAAACCTGCTGTACCAAATAACATTGTGTGACTTGCTAATAAGTGGCGCTCAAGTTTATCCTTTGTATCATGGCCTCTAACAAAGTGATACCAAGCTAAAACAAACCCAAGACCACCAATTATATTCAGCAAGTCTGCTGTCAACGTAAACTTACCATCGTCCAACATCGCTGGCACAAATGGCGGAAATACAATAGACAAAACACCAATAGTAAAAGCTGTCGTCGCCATTATCAGAGGTGCATAGCTTACCGACGACTTTTTTGAGAAACGCTCCGGTAATAGAACTAACGCAAACGTAACGCCACCAACAAACACTGCAAGGCTGTGAAGCCATACAAACTCATTCCCAGGTTTTACACTAGCGTGAAAGCCATCGAGTATTCCCATACCTAAAAGCGACGCCGCAACCCAAATATAACGAGTTTGAATTTGCTGGCTATTGCGCATTGTGATAATACTGGCTATTGCGCATTGTGATAATAAATACGGCGAGAATCACTGCGCAAAACGCACCAACGCTTTCTAAAAACGAATGAAAGGGTAAATGAACCAATCGAAAGGAATTAAGTTGATAATGAAAAAATATCGCTGCCGCAAGTGGTACAACTGCTCCTGGCAAAATTGTAGTTACCCAGAAGTTCTCACTAAGCCGCCTAAGTTGATGTTTTGTATCTTTCAAATGAAACATTATGTATTCGCTTTAATAAGAAATCATCGCTACGAAATCAATCCAATCGATCGGTAACATATCGATGTCCTTTAAGCTAACCTTGATAAAAATTTGTACGAGAACCTTGCTGTCTTAGTGTTGTTTTTATTAAAATCAAAAACAGTTACAAGCTTAGCTTGTTTCGATGACTGAGAAAGTTTTTCTTCATTATTTTTGGCAACATGCTGATGAGTAAGAGAACTTAATTCATGGCAACCACCAATAAAAAGGTACATCGCATTTTAACTCAAACATTCACTGATACGTGTCTGCTTAGTGCTGAACAACAGGTATTGTTACACGAAGGTAACTTCCTACAAAACTGCAAATGCGGAAATCTTACGAGAACGCAAGCTGCCTTGAACAGAGATTATGAGCGAAGGGCATTGTCGACTATGAAATATATAGAATTGTCGAGACGTCTTCACGCCATTGCCACACAATAATTCACTGTACCGCTTCACGTTGAACACGATGGCAAAAAACCACCAGGAGCTGTTAATCTTTAATATTTTGCATCATATGAAAGATAAACAGCCCCTAGAATATTGAGCACCCTGTAATATCAGTGAGCATTTCAAGCGCAGCTATTCCGGCGGTAGAGTTTCCTTTTTCATTGAGCTTTGGACTCCAAACTGCTGTGCTGTACATATTTGGGTAAATCGCGACAATTCCGCCACCGACACCACTTTTTCCCGGAAGTCCAACACGAAACGAAAACTCTCCTGCTTCGTCGTAAAAGCCACAGGTTTGCATTAACGCATTTAAGCGTTTAGTGCGTTTCGCACTTAGAATTTCTTCGCCGGTACTAAGTAATTTCCCATGATTAGCATAGAGCAGAAACATCTCGCTTAACTCTTTGCAGGACATGGCGATAGAGCAGGTGTGAAAATAAAAATCCAAGACCTCTTCAACATCATTATTGATGTTGCCATAGCCTTTCATAAAGTTAATCATCGCGCGATTATGATGACCGGTTAGTTTTTCAGATGAGGCCACTTTTTCATCATAAGTAATGCTGGAATTTCCCGATAGTTTGCATATAAATTCTCGATACTCTTTTTTTGGGTCTTTGAGAGTATTCAGCAGAATATCGCAAATGACGATAGCACCCGCATTAATAAATGGGTTTCTCGGCACGCCATTTTCGTATTCCAATTGCACCAACGAGTTAAATGGATCTCCTGATGGTTCAACACCAACACGCTCCCAAACGCGTTCACCTTCTGTTAGTAAAGCAAGGGTTAAAGACGGGACTTTGGAAATACTCTGTATTGAGAAGCGCTCGTTGCAATCGCCAAAGCCGCTCCCCTCGCCCTCTATATTGGTGAGGTACATGCCAAATTTATCTTCAGGGACATTCGCTAACTCAGGTATGTAATTCGCGACTTTGCCGTTCAAATCATCGACGCTGATCTGCTTGTTTATTTTATGTAAACTTCCTTGGTAATCCATCATTTTTGTTAGCGCATTTATGTAGAACGATATTACCTATACAGCATATCCTTTCGGGTGGGAGCAAGTCTAGCGAGCAATTTATTTTGTGTTCGATGTGGGATACCAGCTTTATCCATTGCGTTAATAGATAAATCAACCAGACGATTGTAGTGAGATTCTGTAATGTTCATCCCCGTGTGGACATCTACCATTGACCTTCCAGTATACACGCACGGTCCGTCAGCTACTTCGCATATGTATTCCGTTAATTTCTCGACGAAGCGATTGATGTCTGATCCTTCATAGTAAGGTAAAATATATTCATCCATTTCAAATTCTAAAACAAGATTTTCGGCAATTTCTCGAATTTTAGTTTCGCCACCAAGCTCATCATATAGCGTCGTTGTAGAAGTAGACGAGCAAGCACTTAAACCAAGCAGAATCGCCAGTAATATAATTAATTGCTGAATAAATTTCATAGCGTTCCACCTATTGATACGTAAAGCCCGTTCTGATCATCTGCACCGGCAATACTGCCAAGCATGGCATATGCTACAGTGATATTAAAATTTTTGTTGGGTATGTAAGTGACGAATGCCGCTTTCCAATCTTCTTCTGGCAGCGCAATATTATCGGGCTTTTGTCGAAACTCACCGCCAACGGCCAAATGCCTATTGAATAAAACGCCAACGGTGCACTCTAACATCAATTCGTGGCTGTCATCATTAACACTGCCAAACCCCAACAAGCCCATTTGATTGGCGTTGGTATAGCGAACGGTTGCATTCCATACTAGGTTGTATCCGCTGACTGCACCTAAATGCACTTTAGTCGCTGCGATGTAAACATCTGTGCCGCTAGTGTCTTGAGCACCAAGGGCTAACGCAATCGCATCATCTTTTAGGCTTTTGTGTAGTACACCTAAGCTAACCTGCGGCCATCGAGAGAAGATAACATCTCCGTACAATCTAACCTTAGCGCCTACAATAGTTTGTTCAATATCTCCCGCGCCCGCTTTTATGGAAAAGCTTTGTTGAGCAACTGAAAGCTCGACGCGGTCATAAAGTGATACGCTAGCACCTAACGCATGAAGTTTGTAATCATCAACCGTTACGTAGCTAGAGAAGGCGTTTACCGAGTATTCGTCGCGGCTATCATATCCCGGTAGCGTGGCCCACGGGACTAAACCGCCACCGCCAGCGCCTTCAACTTGGATAAGGCCAGCGGTCGCAATGAGTTTGCCATCTCCAGCAAATGTTGTATTTGCGGTAAATAAACAAATAAACACTACCGCAAGAATTCTAATTTTTTTCATGCATTCGGTTCCTCGCCGATGATTCATTTGACATAAATTCAATAAAATCATCAACGCTTAAAGGTTTCTCAATAAAATACCCTTGAGCAAATTGGCAGTTCCATTCTTTCAAGAGATTAAGTGCTTCTCTGTTTTCGACACCTTCAGCGACAACTTTAAGTCCAAATGAATTGGCGAGTTCTAATGTGTTTTTCACTAACAACTGATCGTCAGTATCGCGGTCCAAATCTTTCACAAAACAACGATCAATTTTGATCACTGTAATTGGTAGTGTTTTAATGTAAGCAAGCGATGAATAACCAGTACCAAAATCATCAATGGCGATTTGAAACCCTTTTTTTCGAAGCTTTTGTAGATTGAAAACCGCACTTTCTGAATCAGCAACTATTTCGCTTTCGGTTATTTCAAGTTCAATTTCACTTGGTTTAAGTCCATTTACCTTAATCAGTTGGTCGAAATAGGCTAATAACTTGGTGTTTTCAATGTCTTGTGTGGATAAGTTAATGGCAATAGATAAATTAAGACCTTTTTCCTTAAATTGATTCAAATCACCTATCGCCCTTTCCATTACCCATGTTGAAATTTGTCCAATAAGACCTGCTTGTTCAGCGAGAGTAATAAATTCATCAGGCGGTATAAATCCAAGCTCTTTATCTATCCATCTGATAAGTGCCTCAGCGCCATTCACCTTTCCTGTGGTAAGATCTAATTTGGGCTGATAGACCAAAAACAAATCATCCATATTTGAAGCCAGTGTGCGCTTGAGAGCAGTTAATACAGCCAATCGCCGTAAATACCGTTGTTCCCGTTCTGGTTCGTAGAATGAAACCGACGTAGTGCTTGTTCGCGCTTGTTCTAAAATGATATTGAGTTTGCGCAGGATAGTTTCTGAATTCTTATATTCGTTGCCTTGGTAAACGTCAATAACACCTAACGCTATTCTCACTTGTATCTTTAGATCATCCACGCATACTGGTAATTGCATATCGCTCTGAAATTGTTGCAATTCTGCTTTGTTTAGAAAGGCAGATGTTAAAATAACAATATCGCTACCTGATAACCTGCTTTTAAGGCCTGATAGTTTTTCGGTTCGACTAGCAACGACTTTCAAGCATTCGTCAGCGTTGCTGAAACCATATAAATCGTTGACATCCTGAAAACCAATTATGCTAATGCCAATGACCTGAAATTCCTCTTCTAAGCCTAACTTTTCATCTAATGCAGCTTCAAGATAACTGCGATTCTTCAATCTCGTCAGCATGTCATGCTCAGCTCGAAACTGAATTTCACTTTCCCGTTGCTTGACATTTTCTCGCATGCGAAACAATGCAGATGTTAAATTGTCGAGCTCTACAAATCTCGGTGCGTATTCTGTTTTGTTTTCGTAATCACCATCCGCTATTCTGTCGGCCAAACGCACGAGGTTTGATACCGGGCTACTAAGCCTTTTTGAAAAAACTACCGACACAAATAGCGTAAACGCCATTACAATTATTGTAATCGCGATGATAGAAAGCTGCGTAGACACCAGCTCCCGGTAAATAGGGGCAACATCTTGCGCAATGGAAACTCGTACGTCTGGATGATTCACGTTTGGCAGCGTTATTTGGCCTTCCAACACCATTTTTTTGTTCTGAATGAAACCGTCAATCCATGAAGCGCCATTCTCACTTAATATCAATGGCGCGTTTTCACCGTCGGGAAAAGTAGAAGCGATAGTATTAATCTCACCTTCGTCATTGTTCAAGCTTATGATCAAATCACTTTGAATGATTGACTTTAACTCACTTAGAAGCGCTTGGTCATATTGAAACGCAATGCCAGCCGCTGCGATAAAGTTTGGGGCCTTAATTGGCGTAAGTATTACCTGATAAAGGTTATCGTTAATAACAATGAACTCATCGACGCTGTCAAACACCAGTAACAATTCAATTAAGTTTTCATTAGGATAACGCTGCAGTTCGGTGTATTGGCTTGGATAGGTGGTTTCAATTTTCCTATCCAGATCGATTAGCATCATCAAATCTGCATTTATTCTGTCACCATGATTCTTTAAAACGCTATCAATGGTCGGTAAATCACCCGTCGCAATTGCTCTTTTAAATCCAAAATCGGAAGTAAGAATCGACGCGACATTCACCAACTGTGAACGCCGCTCTTCAGATATTCTCTGAAACACGCCCTGCGCGATTGAAAGGTCTTTTTGCAGTTGCTTATTGACAGAAATCGTGGATAGCTGCCAAATAGTAATGAGTATTAATATTGACGTCAGGCTAATACCGGTAATGACTAACCGGAATAAGCTACCTGCGAACGTAATCTTCAACTCATTGTCCCCTGAGCAACTTATTACTTCCGAACACTCTTTGTTTGGAATTGGGGGTCAGGGAGTTTCCAATAATTTTTAGCTCAACTTTTGTGACGCCATCCTCTGCTGAAAACTGCTTAGGATAGACGAGCTTCTTGTTTTCTAAGCGCAATTCCCCCTTCGCGGAATGGTCGACACTCAAATCTGGATGCCAGTAGGTTGCTTTTGTGACGCCTTCTGGGATCTGAACGCGGCCATTGGCATCGCTAACCCAAAACTGTGCAGTGTCGCTGACATAAATGTAACCCAGCATCAGGTCATGAATATTGCAGCCAAGAACGACAACGCCGGGTTGCTCAAATACAATAACGGGTGACTCATCGTTGCTGTAGAGATTTACTTCGAAAGATTTCGCCTCAGAGAAACTATATATGTGATGACGTATGTTATCGCTATTGGGGAATGAGACCGATTGGCCAGTTCGCACTGGCAATACACGCGGCGAAAACTGTTTTTTCACCTGGTTCATCACCAGAGGTTCGTTTATCTTTTCTAGGCTGTCAGAATCGGCACTCGATACCACAACATACTCAAGGGCGTTTCCTTTTTCGTCTACAAATTCGAGTTCAACTGCAGTAACGTCGACGCAACAAGCAACGAATATCACCAGTAAAATGATAGTGTTTTTGACAGTGTTGAATACCCAGGAAGAACTTCTCATTATTTTTTCTCGCAATGCATCTGCTTATTTCACCCATCCCGCTTACCGACCATATACCCCGAAGCGGTTTAATGACGATAGTTATCATCGTCAGACAAGAAGCAATTTCGCTTACCACTTTTTCTTTTGTGCGGAGTGTAAAGGGTTATTTCCTCCTAGAATTTATCGACAAACAACCTAAATAACTTAGTGTAAATAAGGACTGAATAGGTCTAAATGGTGAGCATTGGACTAGCGTCTACTGAACTCGCGACGCTATGACCTTTTATAAATAACAGTGATTGAATGTAACGTCGCGGTTCATATTAGACGGATACGTGGATTATTAGATTAAACCTTTTTTATTATTGCTTTGCCAAAGAAACCAAATATTCTGCCGTTTTTTCAAATCTTTGGTCCTCAGGATCTGATAACATCGTCCTTCCCAAAATAGAACCATCTGGTCGCACGAACAATGTCAGCGGCGTACCAAACGCATCAAAAACGTTAACCGCAACATCATCCCCATTTACCAGCGTGGGAAACGTGATCCCTCTTGATAATAGCTCTTCAGCGGGATTTGCATCTGGTTGTTCATTCACCGATATTGCAACGATTTCTAGTCCATCATCATTATATTTTTCATAAATGCGCTGCAGCTCAGGATGCAATCGCTTACAGTAGTGGCACCATGTCCCCCAAACCGAGATAATAAGCGGTTTACCCAAATAAGATGCCTCATTGAACCACTCGCCTTGCTGATTTTGTAAGCTCCATCGCGGGATGTCTTTGTCCAGTTGTTGCTGATTACTCTCGTCAGCGAATACTGAAGCAGCGGCCAGTACAGACACAATTATTATCATCAACAGTTTTTGCACAGTTTTTTTCCTTACATTTGACATGGGCTTGAATGCGCAAAAAGAGCGCATTAGCGGCACGTAATAAAAGACATCTTTAGGAGCAATAAACTTTCAACTAATGCTGAGAAAAACAACAAAACCAAAAATGGCAAAGACGTATTTGGTACTTTTTTTGTCACCTTTTCCCGAATGCAGGCACTTAAGTATCGTAACCGATTTAATTAAGCACTTTGTGCGACTTGATTTGTGTGGCTTAACAAAAGGAATAGTCGTTCGAAGGTGCAAACTCCATCTGATATTTTGAGGAAAAGACGATGCAATACATTACGAATAAACTTTTAAAACTATTAGCGATTCTCATAATAATGCTTATTAGTTCGACGGATGCGAATGCAGTTAGTGCGATTGATAGCTTTGACGATGAAGTTAACAATGACAGAGGATTACCGCGACAACATATGAATGACTCAATGACCGGCGGAAACACTACGACTAGCCATTTCTTTAAAAGTGGTGTTATGCATATAAAAGGAGACATAGAACCTCCGAGGGGACAGCCGGGTTGGGCAAGTACAGTACTATTGCTTTCGCCTGATGGCACACCGATTAACGCAGACAAATATCAAGGTATACGCGTAAAGTTGAGAATCAATCGGGGTATGGTTTCGCTCTCGGCGAATAGCACAGAAGTCACCAATTTTGATTATCACGCCGCACTTTTGTCTGCGCCTATCGATGGGAACTTTCATGAGATCAACATACCATTTGATTCGATGAAGAGAGCGTGGTCTGAGCAAACCAAACTGAATACGCAGACCATCAACAGTTTGAGTATCGTGGCGTTTAGCATGCAAAAAGCGTCATTTGATTTTCAAATTGACGAAATCGCGTTTTATTAATCCCCACTCTTGTCAATAATTTATAGAAGAAACTAAAAACCATGACGGCTAATAACTCACAGCGGCTACATTATCTTGATGCTGTTCGTGCATTTGCGCTACTGGCTGGCGTTGTATTTCATGCATCATTATCTTTTTTACCGGTATTCATAGGTTGGGCCGTTATGGATGTTTCAACAAGCAATTGGATTGGTAACTTTATGCTGATTAGTCACGCGTTTAGGATGCCTTTATTTTTCTTAATCGCTGGCTATTTTGCTCGAATGGCATTGTGTAACTTAGGCTCAACTGAATTTTTAAAAAGCCGTTTTTTCCGGATCTTAATTCCCTTTGTAATTGGCTGGATTATTTTGCACCCAATGATTGTGTCCGGTTGGATTATGGGTAATCAAAGCCTTCGTGGCGAAGTTGACATCATACAGGGATTGTCCGCTGGTATTAAAAGCCTTAAGGAACCAATGGGCGGTTATTTTGTCGGAACGCATTTGTGGTTCTTATATTATCTATTGGTTATTACAGCACTTATGATCGGTATTAGAGTGATTCTTAATCATTCATTTGATAGTAGTGCTGATTGTAAAGCGAGTAACAACCCATACGTTTTAAATCAATTCAAAGTGATGATTAATAAATCGGTAGAATGGTTTTGCAATCGACCGTTTTTCAGCTGTTATAGCGGCCTGGTTGTCATCATAGTCTTTACTGCTATTTGCCTTTGGAATATGCAAAACTGGGGATTGGATACACCAGATAAATCGCTAGTGCCGCACGTACCTGTTTTGCTTACCTATAGCGGATGCTTTCTTACGGGTTATCTGCTGCAACGCCATCCGCATTTACTCGAATGGTTCGGCAAAATTTCATTTTTAAAAATTGTCTTTTGCGGACTCGCTATTGTGTGCGCGGTGAGCTTAGAAAAGTATCAAATGACGCCTAACATCCCCGGCATTTTCATCTATAAGGTGTTGTTTTCTGTCGCGTATGCAATGATGATGTGGCTATTGATGATGATAATTGTAGGGGTGTTTCGCAAAATTTTTGTACGTTCTAATAAGGTTGTTCGTTATTTATCAGACGCTTCATATTGGATATACCTCATTCATCTTCCTATAGTTGTTTGGCTGCAAGTCGCTTTCTCAGAGGTCAATTGGCACTGGTCAATCAAGCTTTGCCTGATTTGTCTGCTCACGATATCCGTGTCGCTTTTGCTATATGATGCTTTTGTCAGATCGACATTGATTGGCAAACAACTAAACGGAAAAACCAAGGGACGTGCGTTTTTTTAATACCAATGCAAAAGGGTATGAGTCTTTTATTTTAATGCCCGTAACTAACTACTCGATGTATTACCCAGCTTTTTTCTGTCTGTTTCCAAATATGCATAAAACCAAATACGCCACAATCTTCTTTATTGTCGATTGTATGACAAAACTTGTGTTCACCTTTTTGAACAGCACCAAAATCCTTAATTGGATAAATTTCCATACTCCCTGGCACCAGCGTTCTCACTAATCCCAATTTGCGTTCGCAAAGTGCCTTCGTCGCTTTCATATTTGATTGATAATCGCCAAGACCCGCTGTGTCATGGTAAAACTCAAGTTCTTCAGAGAACATAGTTGACATAGTCTCAACGTCACATTCATTAAATGCCTCAAAAAACACATTATCGACGTGTTCGATTTCGCGCTCTAATTCAGACTTTGTCGAAGCATACGCCGTCAATAGACTGAAACTAAATAGCATGAATAACATGCTTTGTATCTTATTTTTCATTTTACTTTTCATTGGATTTCTCCCCTCATCACGCAACGAGCTATATGTTCTTCGAAATGTCGGATTTGTTAATTAGCGACATTTAACCAGTTGGATATATTGCGTATTGCGATTCTCATACCATATGTAAATCATTGTTCTATAAATGATAATTGAATTTACTTTGATGCTTGCAGGTGTCCGCGGACACAAAAATGTCCGGTGCGGACATTTTAATGTAGTGATGATACTGTTCGTTTATGCGAGGAGGTGTCTAAACCGTAAATCGACTTATTGAATGTCTCAGTTCATCGGCAAGTCGAGAAACCTCAGCACTTGAAGATGTGGTCTTTCTCGCCCCTTCTGTGGTTTTTTCTGCGATATCAACAACGCTTTCAAGACGATGACCTATTTGTTCAGAGGCTGCATGTTGTTCCAACGATGCTTGTTTTATTTGTTTACTTACTTCGTAAGCGCGATGTACCGCATCAGTAATTAAATTTAACGCTGAACCCGCATTTTCCGTCTGTTCAACACAGACTTTCGTTTGCTCTTTACCCTTTGTCATAACAGATACTGCTGTTTCAGCACCGGCTTGAAGCGCCTCTATCATTGCATTAATTTCTTGTGCTGACTCCTGAGTTCTGCTGGCAAGTGTGCGCACTTCATCAGCAACAACTGCAAAGCCTCTTCCGTGTTCACCTGCGCGCGCCGCTTCAATGGCAGCATTCAGTGCCAAAAGATTAGTTTGTTCCGCTACGCCCCTTATGACGTCTAGAATTGTGCTAATGGCTGCGCTGTCTTGATGAAGTTGATTAATAACGGTTGCCGCTTCGTCTACCTCTACCGCCAGCGCCTGAATAGTGCGCTTGTTTTCATTTGAAATGGTTTTTACCTTTTCAGCTTCATTATCTGCTTGCTTAACCTCTTCTAGCGTATTGTTCGCGCAGTTCGTCACCAACTCTGTTGTAGAGTGCATCTCAGTAGTCGCAGTTGCGACTTGGGAGATTTCGTTTTTTTGCTCTTCTATAAGTGCCGTTGAAGCTTGATTTATATCGGAAGTATCGGTAGACGCTGCTGCTAACTGTTCGGCTCTATTGTTGATCCCATTAATGAGTTCTTTTAGGCTATTAGTTAATTGGTTGCAGTTTCTTGCCAACTCTCCAAATTCATTATTCGACTTATCATCCAGCTGATGCGTTAGGTCGCCAGAGGAAGCGACATTTAAAAACTCATTCACTTTCGAAAGCGGCAACGTAATGGATCTCGTGGTACTAAAGCTGACAAATGCCGCCACACCAATAGAGATTAACAACACCACAATACTAATAAGGACCCCGCTATCAACACTGGAAGACGCTTGATTCTTAATTTCTTCCGCATTAAGTGCAGCGAGTTCAGACAGAGCTGTCAACATTGAAGCGGCTTCAGCAACGATTTGTTCAGATGCCGTCAAAGCTGTTTGTGCATCATTGCTTGTACTTAACTGCGCAAGCTTTACCGCAATAATCCCGTTTTCACCTTCAATTGCGTTAACGATATCCTCAACATATGAGGAAATGTCATCAAGGTAGTCTGTTGCCTCTTCATTTAATTGAAACGATTGAAGTTCATTCAAATTTTGCTGCATTGCTTTAGCAGTAACGTTAACGTCTTGCTGCCTTAACTCAGCACGCTGTAACGTCTCAGATGATAGAAAGGTACCGCTATTCGTAATCACCTTTAGTGCATTTGATTCGATAAGACTCGCTGCATTAGTTATAGACTCGCTGTTTTCAGCAGTTTGGATCGCATCTGAGTCTATTAAGTCCATTAATACCGTGGTCGCATCATCGACGCCATATTCAATTACCTCTCCTAACTGACTAAGTTCAGCATCCATTTGAAGTGACTGTTTGTGCAAAGAAAACACGTTTGATACGCTTTTTATATAACGATTGTACACCTGCGCTATCTCACCAACCGCGGCACTTAGATCTTGATTTTGGTTCACCGCGCTTTGTAATGTGCCAAGCGCAGCGTTAAACCTTTCTTTGCTTTGTTCAAACTCGGTTTGTTTCGTTTCCACGACATCAAGGTCTTTTGCGGTATATCCCTCAAACGAAAGTCTGCCCATATTTAGAAAGTCGACTTTTAGTTCAGCGCTTCCTGTTAACGCAGGGATCGCGACGTCACTAACATTGGTAAAGTTATCGCCGATTTTATGTAGACCAGATATTGAGACGTATCCCAACACCAGCAAAAGTGTCCCGATGAGCGCGAAGCCTCCCGTGATTTGCGTAGCAACCCTGAATTTCATAACTTCCCCAATTTAACGACCAATGAGCGCGTTACTCCCTTGATCGTTTTATATCGACCTCAGTTAAGCATTCTTGAACTGAAGCTATGCTGCTAACTTTAGCGAATGAAGGATACTGCCTAGGGCAATATTAGATTCGATCTAATAATGCCTGAGATACCGGGTTGTCCTGTAGTCCTTGATCGTCAATCCATGCCTTTAGAGAACTACCGTCATGCTCTTCCTCTCGCAACGCGGATTTAGGCATTTTCTTAACCAGTAATGTACCTGCATCCTCAGCGTCATTAATAATAGCTAGCTTTATCAATGACTTTCCATTACAGGTTATACCGCTGTAGTAATCACGTAGCTTTGCGCCATAATCGTTTTGTACAGTGCGCATTTTGCGTCGTAATTCAGATTTATCATTTGATTTAACAATGTCGCAAATATTCGCGAGCGAACTTTCGATGTTTGCATTCGCCGTGCTTGCTGTTGTGCCTAAAAAAACAAATAAAGATGCTACTAATACTTTTTTCAACATGTCCCAATCCTCATAGTTGCTCGCTTAATTTAAAACACTAATAAGTTTAACGAACGAACAATGGGGATAAGCTACATGCTGAAATACTTGCGTATATTGAATGATAACTAGGGCGTGTTGACTCAAAACACCGCTCAAGTAATGCATATTCTCAGATTGAGTAATCTTAATTTATTGCCTATTCACCATCTTTTGCATCACTGCGTCTCTTTGAATCAGATTCAGCATTGAGTTTGTCCAAGAAACTGCGCTTTTCAGAGAGCTTCTTTTCTAGTCCTCTATCACTGGGATAATAAAATCGTTGCGCACTTATATTTTCTGGAAAGTAGTCTTCACCTGCTGCAAACGCATGACTCTCATCATGAGCATATCGATACTCTCTGCCATGCCCTAGTGATTTGGTTATCTCACTTGTAGCATTTCTAAGATGAAAAGGAACCGGTTCTTTCGATGTATGCTTTGCAAAGTGCCTCGCACGCTTAAATGCTGTATAAACTGCGTTGCTTTTGGGAGCCAAGGCCAGATAAACGGTAGCTTGTGCAATTGCTCGCTCACCTTCTGCCGGGCCAACTCGATGGAAAGTATCCCATGCATTCAGTGCAATTTGTAATGCGCGGGGATCTGCGTTACCTATATCCTCACTTGCAATTGCCAACAATCGCCTTGCGACATAAAGTGGATCGCCCCCACCTTCTAGAATTCTGCAGAACCAGTATAGCGCAGCGTCTGGGTCAGACCCTCTCACTGTCTTATGAAATGCACTTATCAAATCATAAAATGCATCTCCGCTTTTGTCATAAAGCGCCATGCTGTTGGGGAGTATGTTTTGTAAAACCTCAGTCGTTATATGTATATCTGCATTGAGTTCACTGCTCGTGCAGTAGTCAACACAAATTTCAAGCACATTTAACAATTGCCTGGCGTCTCCATTAGCATTGGCGACCAACGCACTTTGTGCGCGCGCATCAATATTTATCTTGGTGTCCGGCAAGTAATTTTGTATCGCCCGCTTTAGGAGTTGGTGCAATTCTTCTTCTGATAATAACTTAAGCACATAAGTGCGCGCTCGAGATAACAGTGCATTGTTTATCTCAAATGCAGGATTCTCGGTCGTTGCGCCAATGAGAATAATTGTGCCATCTTCTATTACAGGTAAAAATGCATCCTGCTGACTCTTATTAAAACGATGTACTTCATCAACGAAAAGCAATGTTTTTTGATTGCATTTCTGTCGCATGAGCCGCGCTTTTTCGATGACTTCTCGTATATCTTTAACTCCGCTGGTAACGGCTGAAATTTCTAAAAAATAGCAGTCGCATTCATTTGCGATAATATGCGCCAGCGTCGTTTTGCCTGTACCCGGTGGCCCCCACAAAAACAATGAATGGATTTGACCATTTGATATTAGTTTATAAAGTGGTCGCCCTTCACTTACCAAATGTTTTTGACCGACAAAATCGTTTAACGTTTTGGGCCTTAACAACGCGGCTAAAGGCTGATAATGCGAAGTATGATCAGATGCACGAGTTTCTTGAAGAGGTTCTGCACGAGTAAACAAGTCGGTCGTACTGTTATGTTCTTTACTTGTATGTTTTCCCAATTGGCTTGACGAAATGTTGTTTTGGGTAGGGTAACGGTATCCTGTATGGAGTCGGTAGATCAAGCACTAAAGCATAGGTTATGGCATTCTGCTCATATGTACATTGCGTCATATTTTTAACTGAAATCTGATTGTGATAATCTAGCGTAGTACATTAGTAGTGGTAGTAAATGGAATGCAAATCGCAAAGGAGTAATTCAGCATGCTGGCAAACAAGACTTTTTTTGCATCGCCATTAACATTGTCCTAGATTGGCATTGAGGCAAGCAGTATGATTAGCAGCGTGAATCGGTTGTGCAAGATAGCGGCAAAAGGTATTTCAAGCATTTTGCCATCATCGATAAAGGCAAGGCTAAGGCAAAATAAAAAACTGCTAGCCTTCTACAGCAGAGCTTTGCAAAATCGATTTTTGTTTTTCGGATGCGTCCCCAGAAAGACACTCGATAAGTCATACCAGCATATCTTTGCAGAACAACAGCGATCCCTTAACCAATTGCCCGACAAGCAAACCGAACCGTTTGATTTAGTCATTCTTGTCGCAATTCGCAAAGTTGAATCATTATCGCTAACGCTCTCAACAACACCAACGAACATCAACATACATGTCGTTTGTCGCGGCCGAGATATCAAAAAAGTAAGTGCATTAACTTCTACTTATACAGAGCACAACATTAAGATTTACCCATCTCCTGTTGCACAGCTCGACACTGAAAACTCCGTGTTTTTTATCCATGCAGGGCAAGTAATTGATAAACAGTTAGGCAAAGCTATTTTTCACTGGTCCAACGGTCACGATATTTTATATACGGACAAAGATTTTATTATTGAAGGTAAACACCAAAATCCTATCTTCTTGCCCGATTGGAATCCAGATCTTCAATTATCCGCTGCATATATACGAACTGGTTTGTGGTTTAAACACCAAGATGACATTCCTGCAATCATTTCGCATCACGCGCAAACGATTGCGGAGTGGGCTGCATTTCTCTACCTTAATATTTCTCATCTAAAGATTGCGCGAATTCCCTACTCACTGGTGCATGATAGCGAAAGTAGAAAATTTAATTACAACAGTTACGCCAATTCATTATCGATGTTTCCGGGTCATAGAGCAAAAATAAGCGTCAATGCATTTATTGGTAAGTTGACATGGCGATGGCGCCATCACAATCAATTGGTAAGCATCATAATACCCGTTGCCAAGCACAGCCCTCAGCTAGATGATTGCGTTCGCTCTATTATGCGTTCGGCCTATCTCAAAATAGAAGTGCTGGTGGTAACCGAATCTTCTATCGATGACAATTGGTTATTGCAAATTGAAGGGAGAACCGAGCAACGTAAAGTTCGCATCGTAGAATATAATGGTTCATTTCACTACGCATCGATGATAAGTCACGGTGTAAAATTCGCTAATGGTGAAATCATTGGCATGATCTCACCTAATGTCGAAGCAGTTGATGCTAAATGGTTAAATCATATTGTGTCAAACGTTAGCAGAACCGATATAGGTTGTGTTGGTGCTAAACTCTTCTCATCAGATGGTCGAATCAAACACGCCGGTATAATACTCGGTAACAATAAGCAAACCGGATATGCCCACAAGTATTTTCCGGGGCATCACCTTGGCTACTTAAAAAGACTCGTCGTCAACCAAAACTATAGTGCGCTTGATGGTGCTTGTTTATTTGTCAAAAAGCATGACTTTGTTGCAGCGCATGGCTTGAACAGTCAGGAACTCATCAATCATTATGCGGACATAGACTTTTGCTTAAGAATGATATCAATGGGCAAACGCAACATGTTTTGTGCCAAAGCTAAGCTTTATCATCACGATACAGAAATAACTGGCGCAACCTCTTTAGATGTGAACGCTTTCGCCCATCAATCCAATGAACCTTCCGGTGATTATTCTATTATATCCAAGGACAGAGAAACCCTGTATTCGCTTTGGCCAGAAATGTTCAAAGATGACCCTGCCTACAATCCAAACTTATCACTCGAAGGTGAAAATTTTGCTCCTCGAACAGCAAATGAGTTAAAACAAATGAAGCTTTTGCCCAATTTTCATTTACAACGAAAGCTAAATTGAGTCTTTAGGGGCTGTTAACCTTTCGTGTAGATACATACTTCAAACCAAGCGCAATAATTAAACCAATACGCTATAGTAGTTTAAAAAACATCACACATTGGAATGAGCCATTTATGTTAAGAACTGTCCCTGCTGCATTGTTTTCAAGTTGTTTTATTGCGATTTTTTCATTCTTCATTTCCGTTGCGAATGCAAACCCAAAAAGCCTAGAAGGGATTGCAGCAGTTGCTATGCCGGATGGTTACAGTGCTGACGTTGCCAGTAAAATCTTAAAAGATGGGGGTAATGCAATAGATGCAGCAATCGCCGCACAGTTTGTTTTGGCGGTTACATTTCCAGAAGCCGGCAACATAGCCGGTGGCGGTTTTATGTTGATCAAAAAGGACGGTGAGCATACATTTTTGGACTATAGGGAAACAGCACCTGCCGATGCATCGAGAGACATGTATCTCAACGAAGACGGAAAAGTGATTGATAATTTGTCTCTTTATGGTGTGCTTTCGGTAGGCGTGCCCGGCACCGTTGACGGCATGTGGCAGCTGCACGAGAAATACGCAACTCTGCCTTGGAGTGAACTGGTGAAGCCAGCTATTGACTTAGCCGAATCGGGCTTCGTCGTTCATCCTAAACTAGCCAAGAGTATTGAAAAAAAAATAGCGAAGTTAAATGCTGAAGAATTCAAATCTCAAAACATTTGGGTCAACTTCGCAGATTATTTTCAGGAAGCAGAGTCAGAAGTAGTTTTTAAACAACCCGAATTAGCTGAAACGTTAAAGCGTATTGCAGAGCAAGGGCGAAAAGGCTTTTATGAAGGTGAAACAGCGAAGTTGATTGTTGCGCTGATGAAAGACAAAGAAGGTTTGATATCAGCGTCAGACTTGCAAAATTATCGCGCTCAATGGCGAACCCCACTACAAACTGCATGGCGCGACATGACAATACTTACAGCACCTCCTCCAAGTTCCGGCGGCGTCGCGATTACACAGTGGCTTAATATGTTTGATTTAACAAAAGAGCGACTTGAAGGGGACTTAGAACACAATAGCACGCGTTACGTCCATGTACTGGCTGAAGCGGGCAAGCGAGTATTCGCTGATAGAGCGAAATACTTAGGCGATCCAGATTTTGTAGATGTCCCTGTTCCAGAACTTACGGATAGCGAATATATTGCAAGACGCGCTGGCGATATTAACGTAAACGAAATATCGAACACAGAAAAAGTAATACCTGGTCTTTCAGAAAGTATGGATACTACCCATTTTTCTATTGTTGACCAATGGGGCAACGCTGTCTCAAATACCACAACACTTAATATTAGCTATGGTAGCGCGGTTGTTGTGCCGGGCGGCGGCTTTTTACTCAATGATGAAATGGACGATTTCTCAATAAAAGAAGGGGTGGCTAATACGTATGGTGCGTTGGGCGGTGTTGCAAATGAAATCCAACCGAATAAAAGAATGCTGTCCTCAATGACACCCACAATTTTATTAAAAGATAATGCTGTGAAACTTATTACGGGTTCGCCCGGCGGCACAACGATAATAACCTCAGTTTATCAATCTATTTTAAACGTAACTGAATTTGGCATGTCTGTTGAAGACGCGGTGGACACTCCTCGGTTTCATCATCAACTATATCCAGAAAATACTATTTGGCACCACCCTGGTATAGAGCAAGAAACCCTTGATGACCTCACTGCAATGGGTTATGAATTGGGTGAATTTCCATTCGGTGATTTGCATATGATTGTCGCTGGCGATCAAACTTATGATGCGGCATCACAAGCAAGTGGGCGTGGTAAAGCTATTGTATTTGACGCTCCTACCATAAGTGCTAAGCAGAATAACGAGTACTAAATAGGAACAGTCAGGTATCCAAGTGCTAAAAATAAAGGCGCTCAAGCACTTCCATGTGACGCTTTGCAAAAAACATCCTTGTTTTTTGAAACTTTATTTTTAGCACTTGGATACCTGACTGACCTCAAGCGATTTTGTTCTTATCTCAATCTATCCATGTAAATCTAAATTATTTTACTGATGTAATACTTGTGGTTACTATAAACATCAAACTCAATAGTTTGCGCTGCTTTATTGAAACCTTATAAAGGCGAAGCTCACAGCCTGATTGATTACAAAACAGATAACCGACAGATATCTGAGCTAATCGAGCTGTGCTTGCGTAACCATATGAGTAAGTAGTGTCATCTGCAAAGATGGCTGATGATTTAAATTGAGAATTATAATAATGTTAAAAGAAATTTTTTTAAGAAAATCCAATGTACATCGAACGTTTGCTATGGCAACGGTCGCTGCATTTATGTTGACAGGTTGCTCACAACCCGCCGAAGAAACGCAAACTGTGGTAAGCACAGACGCAGCCGCTGAAATGCAAGATGACACGTCATCACTGGCAGACAATCCATTCTTTACCGAATGGAACACGCCCTATGGTGCGCCGCCATTCGGGATAATTGAAACATCGCATTTCATGCCAGCATTTGAACAAGCAATGACGACTCACCTTGAAGAAATCGATGCTATTGTTAACGCAGACAGCATCCCGTCGTTTGATAACACTATCGCCCAAATGGAGCTTGCAGGCTCGGATTTGAGCAAGGTGGCTCGTGTATTTTTCTCCCTCACGAATACCGAATCAAACGATGAACTGCAGGCTCTGCAGCGCGAGATTTCTCCGATGCTTACCCGTCACGGCAATAAAATAAGAATGAATGAAGGTCTATTCAAACGCGTAAAAGCGGTGCACGCCGAGCGTAACAATGCCTCATTAGACGCAGAGCAAATCAGACTAGTTGAACGAGTGTACGAAGGTTTCAAAAGAACAGGCGCTGAACTAGATAAAGAATCAAGAGACAAGTTAGCAGAAATGAATGAACGTATTTCTGCACTGACAACGCAGTTCGGACAAAACTCACTAAATGATTCACGCGCGTTTACATTAGTGCTGGAAGAGAGCGATTTGGATGGTCTACCTCAATCAGTGATAGATGCTGCCGCATCGCAAGCAGCAATTAGAGATATGCCAGGAAAATATGTAATTACACTCAATCGCTCTAGTGTACAGCCATTTCTGCAGTTTTCATCTCGCCGAGATTTACGTGAAAAAGCATTCAAAGGATGGGCGCTTAGAGGTGATAACGACAACGAATATGACAACAAAGCGGTAGTCGCTGAAATCGTAAAACTTCGTTTGCAGCGCGCCCAACTTTTGGGTTACAAACACCACTCTGACTATGTCTTATCAAACACAATGGCTGGTTCTCCAGAAGCTGCGATGGACTTGTTGATGAAGGTCTGGGAACCAGCAAAACAAAAAGCAGAACAAGAGCGTCAGTGGATCATGGAGTTGATGGCTGAAGAAGGCGCTGATTTCGAATTGGAAGCATGGGACTGGCGATATTATGCTGAGAAAGTCAGAAAGGCGAAGTTCGACTTGAATCAAGCGGAAATCTCACAGTACTTTGAACTCAATAATATGATAGACGCGCAGTTCTACGTCGCCGGCCGACTCTTTGGACTTACCTTCGAGGAACGCACGGATATCCCTGTATACAATCCCGTCGTTCGCGTTTGGGAAGTGAAGGATAGTGACGGCAATGCGATTGGTCTGTTCTATGGTGACTACTACGCTAGGCAAACCAAAAGAGGCGGAGCCTGGATGAGTAACTTCAGGAACCAGCAAAAACTTGCCGGCGATGTAAAACCGTTAATCATAAACAATCTAAACTTGAACCAGCCGGCAGAAGGCGAACCAACGTTAATGAGTTACTCTGATGCAGTAACCTTATTCCATGAATTTGGACATGCATTACATGGGCTGTTATCTGATGTGACTTATCCAAGTTTGGCCGGTACAAGTGTTCCACGTGATTGGGTTGAGTTTCCTGCGCAATTGTACGAGCATTTTATTGCTCAACCGTATATGTTGAAAAAATTCGCGTTACATTATCAAACAGGTGAAGCGATGCCTGATGAGTTGTTAGAGCGGATTAAGCAGGCAAGCACATTTAATCAAGGGTTTGCGACGATTGAATATACGGCTTCTGCATTAGTAGATATGGCATACCATCAAATGACCGAGGTAGAAGAAATAGATGTTAGAGCCTTTGAAGATAAGATTTTGAGTGAATACGGTAAACCTGAAGAAATCATTATGCGTCATCGCAGCACGCACTTTGGGCATATTTTCTCTGGCGGATATCATTCGGCGTATTACGCATACATGTGGTCTGAAATTTTAGACGCCGATGGTTTCGATGCATTTGTCGAAACAGGCGATATTTTCGACGCAACAACTGCAGAAAAGCTGCATGATTTTGTCTATAGTCGCGGCGACAGCCTAGATTATCTTGAAGCTTATATTGGATTTAGAGGACGTGCTCCTACAACCGATGCATTGCTTCGCAACAGAGGCCTGGACACACCTCCTGCCATTTAGTACTCGCGTTTATCACGCTTGAGATGTGACACCTCAGCAGCTATTACTGTTGGGGTGTTTTTTGTTGATAGTTGCAAAATCAAATCGGAATTAGGCGTTTTATTCAGCTCGAGGAGAATCTGTTTTGAGCATGAGTTGGATGGGATCTTTAGCTTACTTCTCCAATTGATACCTAACTGCTCAACCGACAATCCGGTCATTGGCCTACTCTAAAATCTCTTTATTCGGCACAAATATTGCGCGTTTTTATGACCTACTTTTTATGAGTACCTGTTATGTACGCAATGACTGTTTATAAAAAACGTGAACCATGGAATAAAAATAAGCTGATCGGCCAAAAGCTACCGCTTAAACTGCAACAAATTTGGTCTATCCGCATCCGACTTGAAATGTCGAATAATCTTCGAGAGCTCGCGCTATTTAATCTTGCGATTGATAGTAAGCTAAGAGCATCAGACCTAGTTGCTTTAAAAGTTCGAGATGTTTGCCAAGGAACCAATGTGCAATCTAGAGCCATGATTATTCAAAAGAAGACAAGTCATGCGGTTCAGTTTGAAATTACCAAAAATACTCGCTCCTCTGTTAAAAATCTCATTGCCCACAATAGGTTGTGTGCTGACGACCACCTTTTTCAATCCAGACTAAGTCAGTCTGATCATCTATCAACAAGGCAGTACAGTCGAATCGTCAACAGATGGATTGAATCTATCGATTTAGATCCGACTCAATATGGTACTCATTCTATGCGGAGAACTAAGCCATCATTGATTTATAAGAAAACCAAAAACCTCAGGGCATGCCAGTTGTCATTAGGGCATACAAAGCTTGAGAGCACCGTAAGATATTTGGGTATTGAAGTAGAAGATGCCTTAGAGGTATCAGAAAATATAGAGTGTTAATATTTGACAGTCATATTATCTTTGCCATTTGTACGTGATTTGCGTACACTTGTTAAATGAAAAGTGTTTTTGTTGAATCATCAATATTTGAAAGGTATCGCAGTTTGTATCTAAGCGATGATGAATTTCTGGCTATGCAAACGGATTTAATGTCAAATCCAAAACAAGGGGACGTGATTCAAGGGACAGGTGGTTTACGAAAGATCAGGGTGGCTGGCAAAGGAAAAGGCAAGCGTGGTGGATCCAGAGTCATTTACTATTATCTTGATACTAAACACAGATTTTATTTACTGACGGTTTATGCCAAAAATGAAATATCAGATTTAACCGTTGATCAAAAGAAACAATTGAAAGCTTTTATGGAGGCGTGGCGCAATGAGCAATCGTGACTTATTTACAGAGCTAAGTACTGCACTTACGGAAGCAAAACAGCATTCAGAAGGCAAACTTACACTTAAAACCCATCAAGTCGTCAATGTAGAAGAGCAAAGTCTTTCTCCGGAAGAAATAATTAACATTCGAGAGAGATTCAACATGTCGCGAGGCGTCTTCGCCCGTTATCTGCACACCTCTACTCGAACGCTTGAGAATTGGGAGCAAGGGCGTAGTGTGCCCAACGGACAAGCAGTGACACTGTTAAAGCTTGTACAACGTCATCCTGAAACATTAGAACACATTGCTGACTTGTAGAACAGGCATATTGACCGACATACCGGTCGTTGACTATCAAACGACGACAGTCTGAAAAAGACAAAGAGCGGGCTTTCGAGCGTTAATTCGTGAGAGACGCTGAAGGGCAGAAAGGAGACGCTAAGATTTTATTATTGATAAAGTTATTGTTGATTCCACTTTGCTTAATGTAGCGAACACTCAATTTAAGCCAAATATGTAATACCGGAGATGATATCGATTAAGTGATATTACGCATTCTTACTTCATTCCATAATTGGCTGATGAGCTGCGTATTTTTCAAGAAAAGCAAGCTGCTCTGGATGACTTTTATGCGCGGAATGCGCATTTGCTTTCACAGTTCCTCCTAAAGGAATGCCGCCATCATCCGAGTTTCCAGATTCTAAAGAGTTAGACATATTCATCACAGGGGCACCTGCTATATGGCCACTTCCAGGATAAATTCTTTTCACCACTTCGTGAGCAAAGTCGTTTTCCTGTAATCGCTTATAAACCATACTAACAGCCACTTCTGCTGGCCATGTAGTGTCGGCATCACCAGCGATTAACATGATGGGTGCATCAATGTTTTCTACCTCAATCGCACCTCCGTATTTTTCCGGCTTTTTCATGCTTTCGATAAAATATGCTCGAATGCTATGAGGGAATGGCGATTCAGGATCTTTTACAATCTCTCGCAAGCTTTCTGGATAGCGCGCAAACGTCACTGGTTCTCCATCAAGAGTAAAAGCTGGTTTTCCAAAGGATTCCGGCGTACAGCAACCATCCCAAACCACGTTAGACGGTGTAAACGCAATGACGGCATCTATTAGTTCAGGGTAAACCGACGGAATTAATAAAGATAATTCACCGCCACGTGATGCGCCCAGTATTGCGACTCTATCATCGTTAAAGCGTTCTCTCATATAATGTAAACCTTCTTGCCAATATTCTAACGGGATATTGCTCAGTGCATCTGGTCGTCCCTCATAATTATGGGCGGCCAGAGCTAAAACGGCATAACCATAGCTAGCAAATAAGGCCGCATCAGTGCTGTAGATCCCCCCGTCACTTCCCGACATGATCAACATGGTTGGCGGGTTTTTTACTTCTGTAGAATAATATAACTCCCCTCTAAGCGCTCCTTCAGTGATTTTTTCTTTCACTACATGGGGTGCTCGATAAGTAGAACGGTGTTTCTTCTCTAAGGTGATATACTTTGCGGGGTCGATCGAATCTTGAATCTTAGCGGTAAAGGTTATTTCCAGGGGCTCATTGTCGTCCCATTTTTGTTCTTCATCGACTTCATCCTGATCTTTTGCGGACCATATTAAACCAAAGGGTTCAATACCTTCATAAGTACCGTAAATAGAGTACTGTTCTGACACATCAACAACGCCATGCTCATTCGCAAAATACGTTCCTCTAGAACGCGCTAGTCCCCCTCTTGAGGTGTAGTAGCTTGCTTCTATTTGAACCATTGAACCATGTGGAACGCCTTCAACTTTAACAGTTAACGGTTGAAAAAATAATCGCGATTCTGGTGCTACCATTAAGGTGGGTTCTGCACCGATTAATTTAGTGCTTATCAAGAGTAAAAATAATATGCGAAACATTCTTGTTGTCCATTTGTAAGAACGTAGTTGTGTTATTAGAAACTGCCAGTGCATCATAGTCAACTTCTATTAAAACGAATATATAAGTTGAGCATATTCTGTTTTGATTCATTTGAATGGCCGTAGGGGTAAATCAATTTCACTGCACTTGGAAATTATTCGTGCGAGACAGCAGCCAGCTTTGTTTAATAGTGAATTTTGATATGAAAACGCTCAATGGTCTTAAAAACCTTAGCGGTTTAAAGTCTTTAGTGTCTCTTTTCTGCACTAAATTTGGAAAGTTAATAATTACATCGAACGACTGCTTTTTAAAAGACATCACCTCTCATCTGTCGCTCGCAACTAATGCGCCAAGGTCCGGTTTACGCATAGAGCCAATGATAAAATCAGAAAATCTGAATGACCGGTTGAATTCACAGCCTAAACTCGAAATTCTATATCTGAAAACTGGCTCAGGTACCGACGTTGCGGTCATTAGCGAAAAACAAAAATTTCTTTTTAATAGCTTTGATTTTTGCAATAGCGGACATTCATCCTTGTTTTACTACCGCTTATATCAGACAGAAAAATTAAAGATGTCGCAACATTCACTTATTTGATCTATTCAAATCAACCGTAGCATAAATAGATGATATAAGTCATGTCAGAGTTCACGAGGGAAATAGTTCAGGTACTTTTCATGTTATACACAGAGAAGGTCGGCTCAGAGTGGTAAAAAAAACCTTCATTCATATGAAAGAAATCAAATAGAGTTTAGTTCTTATAAGCACAACCTTACTTTAGAGAATCTAAACAATGAAAACATTCGATATACATACTATCGAGTCAGCACCAGAGGAAGCAAAGCATTTGCTTAAAGACTCAAAGGCTGCATTCGGTATGATCCCAAATCTGCATGGCGTCATGGCGCTGTCACCGCCATTGCTAGAAGGTTATCAGCAATTACATGCATTAGCCCAACAAACCGCGTTTAATAAACAAGAACTTACTGTCGTTTGGCAGACAATCAATGTTGAACATGATTGTCATTACTGTGTTCCTGCTCATGCAGCGATTGCGGCATCGATGCAAGTCTCTAGTGATATTACAGATGCGCTGAAAAACAAAACACCCTTTGCGGATGATAAACTTAATGTGCTCAGAGACACTACTTTAGAATTGCTGCGCGAGCGAGGACGATTAAGTGAAAAACAATTGTTTGCATTTTTTGCGATGGGATTTTCTAAGCAACAATTATTGGATATCGTGTTGATTCTTTCCCAAAAAGTCATGAGCAATTATGTGAATCACTTAGCCGATACCCCGATTGATACCTCATTTAGAGCATATGCATAGCGGCATAGAACTATGATGGACGGGTGAGTATCTCATCATTTGTTACTGTAAAATTATGCGTCATTCCCTGAGTAGATGACTATTCACCAACACGGACCGTTAGCGATACCAAATCATCCTAGTGCACAGGATGATTTGGCAAGCGTAAAAACACGTTTTTGTTAAAAAGACTTAGTCATAGAGATCAGTTCCATTTATATCGAACCCTTAAAACTATCTACTGCGAAGTCAATTAAAGCCCGCACTCTCTTTGGAAGAACATTATGCGACAGATAAACAGCATAAAACGGATTTGTTTTCATAGAGTAGGCTTCAAGTACTTGGATTAACTTGTGTGACGTCAATTCATCTTGCAAAACGAAACTGGGCAGCAGCGCAATTCCGTTTCCAGCCATGGCCCAATTTTTTGCTACTCGAGCACTGTTCACTAGTAAATGTTTTTTGGGATTAAAGGAGTATTCTTCTTCCTCTTTATGGAAAACCCAACGTCCTGCGTTTCTTCGATTTGTATCAATAATGCATTGATGCATATCTAGGTCTTTAGGTGTTTTTGGTAAAGAATTTTTATCAAGATAGTCAGCACTGGCAACCAAAACGTTTTGAACCTCACTTATTTTTCTCGCTTTTAAGGTAAGTAACTCCGGCTCGCCAACACGAAAAGCAAGGTCGAATCCTTCTTTAGCAAGATCGACATGTTCATCGCTTAAGCGCAAATCAATGATGAGTTGGGGATGTAAAACTGAAAATTGACTTAATACACTGCTCAAATACATCTCACCAAATGTCACCGGCGCCGATATTCGTAAACTACCTGTTAACCCTCTTGCATCTTCTGATACATCCCCAAGCAACTCATCTAATGATTCTAATATTGCCGGCGCTCTTAAGAGGAACTCTTTGCCGATTGGAGTAACGCCTACTTGTCGTGTTGTTCGTTGCAATAGCAACACACCCAGTTTTGATTCTAGCTGTGCCACATATTTAGAAGTTAGTCGATTAGAAATACCCAGTTGTTCAGCAGCTTCTGTAAATGAGCCAGTTTGCGCAGTTGCGACAAACGCCCTAATACCCTCTATCAACTCCATTTTGCTTCCTTATTATGAACGATGTGTTGAAAGTAATTCCATACTTTCTACATTGAATTGATTAATAGTGCAACGCATACTTTCGCCATGGCAAATGCCATATGAAGTATCAAATTGAAAAACGTTTGTAACTAGCTCGAATAGTAAAGGGCAAATTAGCGAACGTTTCTAACTGTTAAATCAAATTATATTGGAGAACTTAACCATGACTACAACAAACGACGCACACCTTAGTGCACTTATTTTAAGACTGACTACTGGCGTATTGTTTTTAGCACATGGCTTAACAAAAGTCTTGCTGTTTACTATTCCAGGCACTGTTGGTTATTTCGAAAGCCTAGGCTTACCCGGTGCCCTTGCTTATCTCACTATTATTGCAGAGATAGGCGGCGGCATTGCGCTAATTCTAGGGGTAGCAACCAGAATGGTATCGCTAGCATTGCTTCCTGTTTTGCTCGGTGCAGTATGGGTTCACGCTGGAAATGGCTGGATGTTTGCCAATGAAGGCGGTGGCTGGGAATTCCCTCTTTTTTGGGCAATGGCGCAAGTAACGTTGGTATTCCTGGGCAATGGCGCTTATGCGGTGAAGCTGCCTTACATCAACCAAGTTTTCGGTAAATATGCCTGAATTGGCAGTATGTGACAGAGAGTATCGCCATGAATATTACACCATCGTTTCAGCATCTAGCATCACGCTTAAAGCAGTCAAATAGAATGCCGGTGTTGTTCTTAGGGCATGGCAATCCCATGAACGCAATTGAAGACAATCAATATAGCCAGCGTTGGAAAGCGCTGGGACGTTCATTGGTCAAACCGCAAGCCATTTTGGTGATATCAGCACACTGGATGACCCCAGGCACTACGTTAGTGGATGTGTCGGAAAAGCCTAGAACTATCCATGATTTTCATGGGTTTCCAGCAGCACTAACTGAAAAAAACTACGGTGCGCTCGGTTCGCCATCTTTGGCGACCGAGATCACTGACAAGTTAAGTGAGTTTGGGGCGCGCACGGATACAAGTTGGGGGCTAGATCACGGGGCTTGGACAGTATTAGAAGCGCTATATCCTAAGGCCGATGTTCCAGTCTTTCAGTTATCTATTGATATCAGCAAAGACTTAAATTGGCACTTTAGCATTGGTAAAGCATTGGCAGAACTGCGCCATCGAGGTGTGTTGCTGCTTGGCTCAGGCAATATTGTCCACAATTTAGGCGCTCTTCGATTTGATGGCGTCGCCCATGATTGGGCGATTGAATTTGATGCCTTTGTGAAACGTCAACTAGATGACAGGAACTTTGCATCGCTCATCAATACTCGAGCGTCGGGCAAGCTCTTAACGCTGTCTAACCCGACCCTAGAACACTACATACCTGCCGTCACGATTGCGGGTGCTTCAGATGCCAACGACGACTTGGCGTACATCACTGAAGGTATCGATTTGGGTGCATTGTCCATGCGCTCATTTTTATTTTATAGCAAGTAAATTAACGAGGAAAAAACTATGTTAGTTAATGGTAAATGGACAGAGGATTGGAAGCCTTTGCAAAAATCAGATGAGAGGGGTCGATTTGTACGACAGACATCGAAATTTCGCAATTGGGTCACACCTGATGGTAACGCCGGCCTAACAGGTACTGGCGGATTTAAAGCAGAGCCTGGTAGATACCGGCTTTATGTAGCTTTGATTTGTCCGTGGGCTTCTCGAGCGTTAATGGCAAGAGAGTTGAAAGGGCTACAAGACATGATTGAGGTTACGGTTGTAAACCCTGAGTTAACCAATGAAGGCTGGGCGTTTGGAAATTATGCAGACGCTGACCAAGATCCACTCTTTAACTCGAAGTATATGCATGAAATCTATACCTTTGCTGATGAACACTATACTGGGCGCGCAACCGTGCCTGTGCTATGGGACATGAAGCAAAACAAAATGGTAAACAATGAAAGCGCAGATATTCTTCGTATGTTTGATACTGCGTTTGAACACATAGTACCTTCAAATGTTCGACTCTTTCCTGAAGCATTCGCTGATGACATTACCCAACTTAATGAAGTTATCTATCATAAGCTAAATAATGGGGTGTATAAGGCGGGTTTTACGCAAGAACAAGAAGCATATGAGGAGGCAACTCGGGATGTGTTTGCCACTTTGGATATGTTGGAGTCACGTTTAGAAGATCAAGACTATTTGATTGGAAATCAACTAACTGAAACTGACATAAGAACTTTCGTCACACTTATTCGATTTGATTCTGCCTACCATGGTCTATTCAAAACCAATGTAAAGCAAATCAAGGACTACCCAAACCTAACTGCATATGTAGAGAGGATATTAAGGCTACCTGGGATTATCAATACGGTAAATATCGATCATATCGTAGCGGGGTATTATTCCATCAAAGCGCTCAACCCATCAGGAGTGAAGCCTGTGGGTTCATCCTACATTTCTAACTTATTAGAAACACTAAATCAATAATATTTAAGAGGAGAAAATCATGAATAATCAAAAAGTAGCTCTCGTAACAGGAGCAGGCTCAGGTATCGGCGCGTCTGTCGCCAAACGATTCGCTAACAATGGATTTGCCGTTGTACTCAATGGCCGTACCGAATCAAAATTACAGGCAGTGGCTGAAGGAATCAGCAATACTCCTGTATTGACAGTACCTGGAGATGTCTCAAATCAAGAGGATGTCAAAAATTTAATCGCAAAAACCGTGGAAACATTTGGTCGAATTGACGTCGTTGTTAACAATGCTGCTATTGCTGTTTTTCAGCCAATCAATGAGATCTCATTAGATGACTGGAATACTCAGCTTGGAATAAACGTTACGGGTCCATTTTTGGTCACAAAAGAAGCTATGCCGTATTTGGAAAAGTACCAAGGCTCGATTGTCAATGTATCATCAGTCTCAGGCATAGGAGGCGATTGGGGAGGTTTTGCATATAACACAACGAAAGGAGCTATCAATTTAATGACGAAAGGACTGGCACTCGAGTTGGGCCCAAAAAATGTGAGAATTAATGCTGTTGCACCAAGCTTGACGGATACCGATATGGCTGCATTTGTGACTGAAAATGATTCGATTATGGCAGATTTCAAAGATCGCATTCCAATGCAGCGCGCTGCAAAACCTGAAGAAGTGTCTGACGTTATTGCATTTTTAGCATCCGATGAGGCCCGTTTTGTCAATGGCGCCATTCTAACCGTCGACGGTGGGCTCAATGCGTCTAATGGCCAACCTAATATGAGTAAATATCTTTAGTATAAATCTCGACTGCTATTTAAGGGCAAAGGAATGTCCACTTTGGTACTCACATAATTTACTTTTTTTAAAATCTCAATGACTCCTATCAACCCATTTGCGTCGAATTATGTATTCCCTTTTTGAAATCAATCATGTGATTCCCAAACCCTCCTAAAACGTCTGTTTTTTCATTGCTTGTTATTGTTTTTCATAATTAACTGCATCGCCCTTTCAGCTATCCTCTGCAAGTTGGCCCAAACAAGCTTAGCTACAGATGTTTGATACCCTATGCGTTAAATACATCGACACTGGCCAACCACAATCTGATTACCCGCAGTCTTACATTTATGAGGTAGTAGCAAGATGGGGTCTAAAAAGCCGATAAACCGAAGAGAATTCCTCCGCAAACTCACGTGTTATAGCAGCGCAGGTTGTCTAGCGGCGCCACTTGCAGGAACCTTGCTATCTAGTGGCGGTGCATTTGCTAACACTGGCCAGGATGAATCACAATACAAGGCGCTGGTTTATATTTTTCTTGCTGGCGGTAATGATACATACAATTTACTCGCGCCGATGAGTGCGGGAGCGATTAGACAGCGTTACGAAGATGGAAGGCGTGTAATCTCTAATGACGCCAACAGTATGCATGGTTTGTCGTTTGTTGAGCCGCCTCAAATATATGGCGGTGAACAATATGATGGGTTTGGTGTACATCAAAGCTGCTCGAATATCGCGGCGACATTCAATGAAGGTGAACTTGCCTTTATCTGCAACACAGGGCCGTTGGTTGAACCCACCTCTAGAATTGAATACGAAAATAAAAGCGTATTGCTTCCTCCCCAGCTTTTTTCCCATGCAGATCAACAGCGTCAATTTCAAAGCGAACCGACCGACCCGTTCCGTTTTGGGTGGGGCGGTCGACTTGCTGAACTGCTCATGCCCTACAATCAAGATACGCAAGTCAGTTCTCTTATTTCAACAGCAGGTTTAAACTCTTTTCAAGTTAGTCTTGAAGGCCAACTAAATGCATTTGTCATGAGCAGAACGGGTGTAAAGCGACTCAACGGATTTAATCGAAACCGCAAGGCCTTGGTAGAAGAACTAATGGCTCAGCGCAAACAGCATCTAATGGCAAATCGTTACCAGGCAACTTTCGCCTCTGCGCAGAATGCAAATTCAGTGCTCAATAGCGCATTTACTGCGGCTGATGCAAATGGCGTTGATTACGATTCAATATTTTCCAGTTACGGCGCAAACGAAAGTAAACTTGGACAACAGTTAAAATCCATATCAAGAATGATTGCTGGGCGTGCGGTTAGCACAAACTACAGGCCTGTTTTTTATGTACAAATGGGCGGCTTTGATACCCATCAAAACATACTTATTGACCATCCAGAATTACTCACCGAAGTCGACAATGCATTAGGTGCATTCAAGTCAGCGCTAAAAGCACAAGGTGATTTTGATAGCGTACTTACCTATTGCGGCACTGAATTTTCAAGAACGTTCACACCTAACGGAGAAGACGAGTCAGCAGGCACAGATCATGGCTGGGGTGGTAATGTCTTTGTCATGGGCGGAATGGTAGATGGTGGAAAGTTTTATGGTGAATATCCAGATTTTGTTCTCAGTGGCGAAATAGATGCCGATGGTAAAAGAGGGAGGTGGATACCCACCACACCAACGAGTTATCCCGCAGCTATCATAGCGAATTGGATGGGGCTTCCTCGTGAGCAAATGAACCTACTATCACCGACCCTCAGTAACTTTGACGATCCTTTTGCTGAGAATAGCTTGGTTAGGTTTGTTAAACAGGAGGCACTGTAATGCGGGGTAAACATACATTCGATGGCAGGTTTGCACTGATTTCATTTGTTTCCTTATTTATTTTAGCCTGTGGTGGCGGGAGCGAAACAGAATCACCCGAACCTATAGATACATCATCTACGGCACAGCCAAATCCAACCTCACAGCCAAATACAACGGTGCAGTCGAGTGCAACGCCTCAGTCAAGTACAACATCGCAGCCTAGTGCAACGGCACAGCCAGATATCGTCTCGGTGCAACTTATCCAAGGAACTGCGGTTGAGATTACAGGTCAGCGCGCAAGTTTTATCGTTACCCGAACACAAACAGACGCGGAATTAGATGTCTTTTACAGGTTAACAGGTGCTGAAGCGCCAAAAGGCGCAGCTGGGAGCTTTGACTTTACGTTGCAGTATGAAGACGGCTCGTTGGTTGGTTCAACCATAAAGATCCCTGCGTCACAAACAAGCGTGACAATTTATGTGATGCCTGAAGATGACAATCTATTTGAAGTCCCAGAAAGCATGTTAGTAACGATTGAAAATGGTGACGGGTACGCAGCGGCAGACAACGATTCAGTACAGTTTGAAATTATAGACGCACCTGCAACCGATGAATATCGCAAGGTGTTTTTAGGCAATTTTGTACCAGAGGGAGACGCGCAAACATCTGCTGCTGGCAGCGCAAGCTTGATTATCAGTGGAGATAATCGTGTCGCTGAAGTCAACTACAACTTTTATGGACTGTCGAGTCAACAAACAGATCAACACATGCACATTAGCCCGGGTGGCACCATTATAAAGGATATAGAGCACTTTGGCCCATTAACGGGTTACCAGTGGCCACTAAACGCCAGCGGACCATTTACCACTGACCAACAGCTTTTGGACACGCTGTTTGAAGGAAGCGTTTACTTAAATATTCACACTGCTGATTTTCCACGAGGCGAAATCAAAGTAACGTTTTTATACAACCTCGAAGCTGAACCACCCGAGATTACTGAACTTACCGCTGATGATGTGGATAGAGATATTATCCGTTTCTTAACGCAAGCTACATTTGGCGCAACTCCTGACGACTATCAGGCATTGCGCAGCCAGATTGATGTTACAGGCGATAACAGACTAGAAGTATACAACCAATGGATTGATCAGCAGATAGCTCAGCCTAACAATTCGCTGCTAGCATTAACCGATTCAAGTTTGGCCCATTTTGGCCTTAACGGCTCAAATTCAGCGCATCCAGATAGAAGAGATGCTTTCTGGACACTTGCAGTACATGGCAAAGATCAACTTAGACAACGTATGGCATTTGCGCTAAGCCAAATACTTGTAATCGGTGACGAAAACAATATCGTACGCCGTTCACACCGAGGCACAGCGAGTTATTGGGATATGTTAGCCACGCAAGGTTTCGGACAATACAATGAATTGCTCAAAGACGTGACCAAGCATCCAATTATGGGGCACTGGCTAAGTCACTTGAGAAACCAAAAGGAAAATGCAGAATTAGGGATTTTCCCAGATGAAAACTACGCACGTGAAATCATGCAGCTGTTTAGCTTCGGACTCGTTAAACGCAATCTTGATGGCAGTATCGTGTTAGGAAGTGATAACTTGCCAGCAGAGACTTATGATACTTCGGTGATTAAAGAGTTGTCTCGCGTATTTACGGGGTTATCGTTTAGCTATTTCTATGGCAATGGCAGCGTTCAGGAGAATAATAACTTTCTCAGAGGCAGTGGCGTTAATATTAATTCACCACAGCCTCGTTGGACCGAACCTATGCGCTTCTTTCCTGAGTATAGAGACTTTGGTGAAAAAACATTATTCACTGACAATGGAGTTACCGTAGTTGTTCCAGCAAGCTCAGATGAATCTATCGCATCATCAGAAGCTGAATTAGAATCCGTAATCGATGCAATCGTCGCGCATTCGTCAACCGCTCCAAATATAGCGCGCCTATTGATTCAGCGATTCACCACATCTAATCCAAGTCCGGATTATATAGAGAGGGTAGCGACAGCATTTGGTAGCACAGGGGACCTTTCTGCGACCATAAAAGCCATTTTGCTTGATCCAGAAGCGCGTAATCCCAACGCTGCACTCTCTAACACAGCTGGTAAATTTAAAGAACCAGTCTTGCAGTTATCCTCCGTGTTTAGATTACTTGAAGTATCCTCGCGAATTCCTTTCGGTGAGCAAACGGTCAACTATGCATATCAAGACCGCTTATCTTCAAACGCAACAGTCTTGAGAATGGGCGATCTTGACATTGGGCAGCGTGCACTGGGTTCGGTGACGGTATTTAACTTTTATTCTCCTGAATTTAGTCCAAGTGGAGAGTTAAGTGCTTCAGGGCTAGCCGCCCCTGAAATGGAATTGAATACGGAAGCACAACTCTATTCGACAATGAATGCAATCAATAGGTGGTTGATTGGCAACCAAGTGTCAAACAGGGTGGTTAACTCGCAGCTATACACTAAAGAAGACCTCGCTGTCCTTCCAGACTATAATATCATGAATACTGTATGGGATGAAGGTGGAGAAACAGCTGAGGATAAAGCTGAAGCATTGCTCAATTGGATGGACTTTTACCTAAACGCTGGTCAATTGGTTAAAGCTGATGAACAAGAGACAAGAGCATCTATAATTGACAGTTTTGCGAGCGAAACTGACATTCAAACGCGCAATCGCAATGCTATTTATGCGTTAATAACGAGTCCTGATTTTATGATACAAAGATAAGTAGCTTATGCCGTTGGTGCTTTTTACAGAGCAAATGCTCGATTACACCAAAATTATAAGAAAAACCTGCTTCTATGAAAAATTCATAAAAAGTTCATATTTGTAAAAATTATGAAACCAACGCCATATTAATGTATTCAAACAACGACTGCTAAAAGTCCTAGATTCAATTAACCGTCTTAAAATTTACAATTTTAGCAATCTATAAGACCTTGGTATTAGTGCGCTATTCTACCTGTGTTTGCGCGATAAACGTTCCAAAATTTCCCGAAAAGGCAGCGAAATGTGAATTTTATACTTCACATTTACATACCCATCCCACCAAGTCTAAGTTTTCTTGTTCGTAGTATTCACGCCCTTGCGCTTCGAAATGTTCTTTCTAAAAATGAAAAGAAAAAGGGAGACTGGAACTGTGAAAACGCACTCTACGTTTGTTATTTTATTGATACTATGCGTTTATCGTGCTGATGCCCTTACCCCAAAGACTTTTGGCGATGTAGAGGACAAGATTTCCGAAATCAAAACTAGCGCAATTATCAATCAAAATGAAACTAACCATATCAGCAAGGCCGTTATAATTGGCAGCACCAATGTGATTATAAGTGATAATTTACCATTGCCACGAGTAGCTATGGCGCTGAATGACAATGGCAGAGAAATCATTATTTCCGCAGTATTTATTAGAGCGCTTAGGCATTATTGCCGCAGGCTGGCCAATGACATTGTTGCGCTTAAGCGTTTTTCTAATAAGCCATCGGTAGCCCGCCGGCTACATCGGGACACGCAGCTTACCAAGTTTGCAGAGGCATTCCCTTTAGTAGATAAGTACTCAGCTACTGACACTTATGATTATGGCGACGCAGTTTATGAAAGGCTACTTGATGTCTCGCTATCTGATATTCTGCTACATGAATTTGGTCATCATACTGAGGATGCTTTTCACTCATTTCGAGCGACGCAACTCGCTATTTCAAATGCTGAGAAAGAAGCGGAGCGTTGGTCGTCTAACTACAAAGCCACCTTCGCAATTGATGAATATGAGATTGGTAGAATTGTCACATTAGCAGCAGTGCTTGAATTCGTGACTAGAGATACTGAGAACTCTCAACATATTTTACATTGGCTAAGCTACAACTTGGACATATCCTGCAATTCTGCGCAATCATTGCTTTCTTCATATCTATGTGATTCTGTGAAACACAAGATGGAGCGAAGTCTTGTAGATTCTAACAAATATTATGTGTCGCATCGCACTCGCGTACAATAATACCGACCAGATTAGGAAACGAATAAACTCAGACGTCTTTTAGCCTATAAAAAGAAATATACCTCGAATGGAAAGCGTTAATGCTATTACTGATAGGGCCATCAAGAGATATTTTACATCGACAAACTCTAATTTCTGGTATTTTTTCCGATGGTGGTGAAGTAAATACTCTGCCATTTCAGGAAATTTGTAATCTGTATCTCGATGCTCGACAAGCTCATCTTTAAATTTATCTATAGGTTTTTCTGCAATGCTTTTTTCTAAGTAAAATTGATAGTCACGATGAAGCCCGTCACAAAGCGAGCAATGTAGTGTAAGTTCATATTTATATTTTAATTTTCTGTGCGACCGCGCGAACCGTCGGTAATGTAAAAGGACAACGTAAAAATATACGAAACTCAACACAATAATTAGGAAAATCGCGGTCCAAAAATAACCAAGATTTTCAGGGCTAATCTCTGCAACTTTATCGGCCAATACAAGATCAACGTTTAATAGTGCGATAATTGCGATCAGACCACCAAAATGATACTTCAGAAGAAACGAATTCGCGTCAACTGCTTTTTCTTTCATGGAATCATTCAAGTAGTCGAGTTGTTTCTCAATGATGTTCATCAAATCTATTCCTACCACGATCTCGCTGATAAATTTCTTCGACGGTTGCGTATTTTGTGGGTGAAATATCAGGTTCACTCAACATAAGCTGCAATTCACATATACCTCGAATTTTCCTATCAACTTCATTACTCATCCGATGGGCGACAGCAAAGAAAATAGCCGCTGCCACGGGAAGCGGCAGTAATTGGACGAGCACTATTGTGCTAGCTGTCATAGGCGCTAATCCAGTGACATGATGCGTACCTAAACCAATCATAAACAATATTGAGACGGAATATAAAAGCACTAGAATGGAAAGAAAGGTAATGACATTTAATATTTGCTGTAGCACGCGGATCTGACCTCGCGTATCCTGAGCAAGGGCAAATACTCTATCCAACACATAATTGTTGTATTTTGTCCAAATTGGATTTTCAATCGTACGATATGCCAGAAGTATCTGGCTAATTTGGGCGTTATTTTCGTTTGGAGTACTGGCGATGGAGAGCTCTTTCTGAAATCGTTCTAACGCTTTGGCTTTATTCGAAATCTGTCTTAAACGTGCCGGTAATTCTTTTTCATGTATACGATCCAAAAACGCGAGCGCAATATGCAACGCAAAACCAATTTCAAAAAGGCTGGAGAACTGTGCTAAATCGATAGCTTGCATATTGGCTCAAACTATACGTTAAGAAGAACGCATATCATTGTTATTTTCCACGAAAATCCACATCCAGCTCAGCCATTAAATAGGTCCAAAGCGCCCAGGCCGCTTGATTCTGCGCAAGTTCTGACGACACGACTTTGTCTAGTGTGTCGTTAGGCGTGTGGTGAAATTCGAACATTTTCATGCCTTGTTGCTCCAATCTCGCTACTGGCATGCCTTTCTCCTTTAATGGGAAGATATCGGGGCCGCCACTGCTCTCGTTATTACCATGTAGTATTCCTAAGGGTGCCAGCTCGCGCGCGACAGCAGCCATCGCTGGTAATGCAGATTCAGCGACATTTGTACGATAGCGCCAAACTGGCGCAGCACCGAGGTCACTCTCTGAACCGATAACATGATTGGCTAGAGTGCCATCCTTTTCTCTTGCTGCCGCATATGCACGCGCACCAATCAAACCAACTTCTTCCGCGCCCCATAAAATGACACGAATGGTACGTCTAGGCGCTTCAGGCAAATCGAGGATTTGTTTAGCTGCAGCAACTGTGATCCCAATACCAGACGCATCATCTAATGCGCCAGTGCTGTTATCCCATGTATCCAAATGTCCACCAATGACGACGATTTCTTCAGGTGCCTCGCTTCCAACAATCTCACCAATCACATTCCCACTTGTTACCTCACCACGATATCCAGCGTAGGTTTGCATTTTCACTTTCATTGTTTCACCCATCGCATTAATTCGCTCAAGCTGATCAGCGTCTGGTGCCGACAATGCCATTGCTGGAATTTTTGGACTGCGATCTTCCGGTATGCGCATCACACCAGCATGGGGGAATCGATTATTGCTTGTGCCCACAGAGCGAATTAAAACCCCAACAGCACCGCGATCCTCGGCGAGCCGCCACGCATTCAATCTTTTGCGATTAGCAGGGCTATACCCTTCGGCGGTCTGCGCAGCAATCATGCGATCATTGACGTATACAATTTTTCCCGATAACGAATCCTCTGATGCATCAAAGGATTCAAGCGCATCAAAATTGCTGAAAAACACGACTTCAGCCTCTATACCACCTTCCGGCGTTGCTGCCGAACCACCAAGAGATAACGCCACTAAAGGCTGCGGGAAAGGCGACGAAATTTCAACGACCTCGTCACCCGGATTTCCTCTGGTCCACAAATTTAACGGAAATTCTTCAATGCGCACATTGGCAAAGCCCAATTCAGTAAGTAATTCAACACCCCACTCCTGCGCACGCTTATCTTGCTCTGTTCCCGCAAAACGCGGACCAACTTCAGTGGTTAAGCCTTTCACTATACTATATGCATGACTACTCTTTAACCCTTCATCTCGCAGTTCACGGGCTGTCTCCAGCGCATCCGACGGAATTTCAAACATAGGTTCTTCAGCATTGCTGTAAAATGCAAAAACAAGGAGCAGTAAGCCAAAAGACAACGAGAAAAAAGGCTTATGTTTAAGGGTAAAACTGCTCTTCAGTAATGTTAACTGGGTTGGAATTTTCATTATTATTTTCTCCAGGTGAGACCTTCGATTCGCTGCGCATTAATCAAGATAAGAAACGCAAAAGTTGTCCATCAATGTCAGCTTTTTTGATTGAGTTTTCAGTGTATACCAATCATTTATTTACTACAAAGTTGCGGCTATGGACTAATTGACTTGCCAAATGGTACGAGCTCGAAATGATAACTCTTGTTACAAAATAGCACTGCGCGGAACATTGAAATGGAATTTCGATGATGTTAGCGTTCGTAATGCAAAGTACCAACAACAGAATGTTCTGGTAATAAAACAAAAAGCTATGTTCCTGTTAACCATTGTTTGGGTAGAAAGCTTTCAGTCAATTGGGGAGAAAAGGGAATTTTAAAGTCGCTGTGAACCCATCCATGGGCGCTC
>DDLV01000142.1 GCA_002340325.1 Glaciecola sp. UBA2563
AAAGTGGTGGAGGGGGCAGGATTCGAACCTGCGAAGGCTGAGCCGGCAGATTTACAGTCTGCTCCCGTTGACCGCTTGGGTACCCCTCCAGAGATTGATGGTGCCGGCTGCCGGAGTCGAACTGGCGACCTACTGATTACAAGTCAGTTGCTCTACCAACTGAGCTAAGCCGGCACTGCATCAAGTGGGGGCGAATTTTAGTGTAAGCAGATTGTGGTTGCAAGTAAGAAATAACAAAAAACGAAAGTTTTTTATTTTTTCGATTCCGCTTGATAAAAAGAATACAGTTTTCCTTGAATATTCAAACAGAAAACTTGTGATTAGCAATGGAGGCAAGTCCGGTTAAAACGATGTTATTGGTTTCAAAAATTGGGGTTTTCTTCATTGTTTTCAAATTACTAGCGATAAGTGCCGCATCACCTCCACTGACGACTGTCACGAATGTAGAATTATAGTCTTTTAGTAACTCCAATGCCACTAACACAACGCCCGTTGCCATTGCACTGCTACCCTGTTGAACGCAATCTGGCGTATCCTTCCCAAATGCGAGTGTATCTCCAATCAGTTCTGAATCAAATACTCTGTCTGTATTCGCGAGCAACGCATCTTTCGCTATTCGTTTTCCCGCGACGATCCATCCACCCAAATGTTGCTGCTTGTGCACGACGTCAATCGTGATTGCTGTGCCTGCGTCAACGAGTAGAAAGCTATCTCCAACAAGTGTTTGCGCGCCAATCATGCCTACCCAGCGATCGCCCCCCATATTCGAGACATTCTCGTAACTATTGATCAAGCTTCGATATCGGCGCTGAGTGTGTATGAATTCATATTTACAATCATATTTTGAAAGTAACGCGGATAACTTATTGTTAAATGCTTCCTGCTTGACACTGCAAATCAAGACAAACCTACTACCTTCGATGATTTGATGTAAATTTTCAAACCTGATCACATTAACGTTAAGATTTTTCTCTGTTTCGCCAATGTAAAATAGACTGTATTTTATTGAGGTATTACCAACATCAAGTAGTAGCGCTTTGGTCCGGTCTGACACTGACTTCACCTCCGTGAAATGCTTTTATGCCCAAATTTGTTTCTAGCAGTAATGCACCAGTTTCATTAATGCCACGACATATTCCTGTTATCCTCTCCTTCCCGGCTATCAGCACCACATGTTTATCCAGATACAAATCAGCTTCCCGCCATTCTTGTATCAAAGGGGCAATTCCACTGCTTTCAAACATCTGCAATAATGCCCAAAGTTCTTCAATTATTGCAGCGCAAATCTTATTCCGATTGATGTGCCTCCCCATGACCGTCTGTAAATCAATATATTCTTGATTTATGCCCAAATCACCCATGGGCAGATTTATGTTTATGCCAATACCAATAACAACTTCAGTAGCGCCCCCCAATTGCCCCTCTAATTCGATTAACACACCTGCAAGCTTTTTATTGTTTATATAGACATCATTTGGCCACTTCAAATACACATCATCAAATCCACTTTTTGCGATTGCGCGCCTTACAGCCAAACCTACACCTAATGACAACCCTGAGATAGATTCATAGCCACTTTCGAATCGCCACAGCATAGACAGATAAATACTAGCACCGTATGGTGAGACCCACTTCCTACCGCGCCGTCCTCTTCCATTAGTTTGCGCCTCAGCAACATAAACTGCTCCTTTTTCTAGTGCTGAGATTCTGCGCTTTATCTCATCATTCGTTGAGCCGACGACATTTAAAACATTAATCAGGTTTGTTGAACACACGCTAGTTGAAAGGCGTTTGGCTAATTCATCTCGACTTATCATTATTAATGGAGATGATAGTTTGTAACCCTTGCCTGTTACTTTAAAGATATCCAAGCCTAGGTTTGAAAGCGTTTTGATATGATTGGCAATGGCACTTCTGGAAAGTCCCATTTGTTGCCCAAGTTCTTGCCCGCTGACAAAGTTGCCAGAACTCAATGCCTTTACAATTTCAGTGCGAACAACGTCTACAGTCATGCTATTAACCAAGGCCTGAACCTAAACTACAGGTTTATTCGACCGTACTGGCCAACGACCTGCACTTCGTTTTCGAGTGCTATTGAGAATTTCTCGATAATTTTTAGCTTGATCGTCTTCGCTAGCACCAAGAGTTCTTCGCCATGACCTTTTCCATAGTTGACGAATACTAATGGCTGCGATTCATGACAGCCAATATCACCGTATCGATACCCCTTAAAACCAAGCTTATCAATTAGCCAGGCAGCCGGGACTTTTACGGTCTTTTCATCTACAGAATAGCCAGGAATATCTTCGTAATCTGATTGTAAGTTAATAAAGTGAGACAGAGGGATTTTAGGATTTTTGAAAAAGCTTCCTGCGTTACCGATGGTGTTTGGATCAGGCAATTTTTGTTGGCGTATTCTTATCACCTCATCAAATATCTTTTGAGGGGTGGGAGATTCAATTTTATCCAGCGGTGAATAACTCACCACTGGCGCATAGTCTTTCGGTATTGCAAAATTAACGGATGTGATTAGTCGTTTGCCAATGCGCGCTTTTTTAAAAACGCTGTCTCTATAGGCAAACTCACACTCTTTGTTGTTAAAGTAGCCGGCGAACCCACTATCCAAGTCAATAAATTCAACGCTGTGTATAAAAGCGTTCACTTCAATGCCATATGCGCCGATATTTTGAATTGGCGCCGCACCAACAGTCCCCGGAATAAGCGCAAGATTTTCCATCCCGTACATTCCTTGTGCTAGGCAGTACGTTACAAGATCATGCCAATTTTCACCTGATGCAACATTTAGGTGATAAAACGTTTCATCTTCAAACTTATTGATACCTTTGAGCTTATTAACAACGACAAGCCCATCAAAATTCTCAACAAACACCGTGTTGCTGCCTTCTCCAATAAACAGAAACTGCTGATGCTTTAATTTGGGTAACCAACCAACTAACTCGTCTTGACTAGAGACCGTTATAATTTTATTGCAGCTAGCATTAAAGCCAAAGGTATGAAATGTGGATAGTGATTGCAATGATTACTTCCCTATACGCGTTCTAGAACAAACACTGTAAGACACAGAACGTGATAACATGGTACACAAAAAAAGTGGAATGAAAATACCTCGTACAGTAACCTTTTCGGATGAATTTAGTGTTTGTATGTTCTTCAACATTCCCTCTGACTTGCAGATTAACCCTGATTAACTATATAGCGTAGATAAAGATTCTATAAATTTGCAAACTTTTGATTATCAAGCATAGTGCGTGTTGTACTTTATTTCTTATAAAAAAGGAAATTTAATGGCGTTTACCAATCAGATTCTGCATCCAATGGATTTAAGCATTGCCAACATCGATATGATGTCATTAAGTCCAGCGTATCTTGCGTTGGAACTAAAAATATATACGGTGTTATCCATGGGTTTTATGTTGCTATTTGTGGTGCTGGGTTTTGAATGGTTTTTTGAAATGCCCGAAGGATACTTTATTGCGCTACCATGGATGATAATAAGTGCGTTTGCGTTTGGCGCGCTTATGTTTGTCTATCTTATACTCGCTTTTCCCAAAAAAGGATATGCCGTTCGAGAACATGATTTACACTATACGAGTGGACTGATTTTTCAAATGCATGTTTGTCAGCCAATCCTTCGTATCCAGCATATTGAAATAAAGCGAGGTCCGTTTGAACGAAAGGCAGGGCTAGCATCGCTCTTGGTGTATAGTGCTGGGGGCGTACAACATACTTTCGCCATTCCTGGTTTGCCTCATGACACTGCTATTAAATTGCGCTCTTATATTCTAGAGCACAAGGACCTCCACGAGGACGAAACCGAAAGCAGTCAGACCGATGATTAACGATAAGAATAATGACATTAACGACGCCCGATATAATGATTGGGCACGCGTGGCACCGATTGCGATTGCGTATTTTTTTGTCAGCAGTCTGTACTCTTTTATCACCAATTTTTTAATCTATTTAATACCGGTTGTTATTGTACAGCGAGAAAATCTATTTTCTAACCATTTGCTTATAATATCCATAGTGTTTGGGTTGATCGTTTTTTTTGCCGTTATAGCCATTGTGAAGTATTGGTTTTATCACTTTCGATTAGATAAAAATCGTGTCGAAATTAAACAAGGAATTCTTAAAAAATCACACTTAGATTTACCTTTTGAAAAAATTCAAAACGTAAAAATCGAACAGCCGTTTTATTATCGGTTCCATAACTACGCTATGGTTGAATTAGAAACAGCCGGTTCAGTCGGTAGCGAAGCTAGGATTGTAGCTATGAAAATGGACAAGGCGCAATCGTTTAAATCTGAAGTTATGGAGCATCACACTTCAAGCGCCAATCATAAGCAGGCAACGGAACATGATATTCCTGTTAACGAAAACAATGAAATATTGCTCAACACTCGCTCTATAACTGATTTGGTAATTCATGGCATAACCAACAATCGGGTATGGATTTTTCTTGGTGCTGCAGCGCCCTTTTATGACACTGTCATTGAAAACATTGGTAGCGTGCTGAACTATATCGGCTTTGACATTGAGAAGTATTTTGATTATGAATCGTTAACGCTAGCTATGTTTCTTTTGCATGTATTGTCTGTTGCTATGTTCATCATGTTAGTTCTCGTGCTTTTTTCCGTGATCGCTTCAGTATTTGTGTTCTATAAATTTCGGTTATCCAGATTAAATGATAAATACATAAGGCGTTCAGGATTACTCAATAAACAAGAAATAAGTATGAAAAGAAGCCGCATTCAACATGCGACTCAGCAACAAGATTGGCTAGATCTTGTGATTAATAGGGCCAACCTTAAACTGGCGCAGAATTCTGGCGGAGTCCCCAGCAGTGCAGAAGCATCACTTAATTCACCAAACAAACTAATAGTACCATCCATCAATCGCAGCGAATCAAACGAGATTATTCAAGATGTATTTGGTTTTGATTCGATCAACAGCATCGCGTTTTTACCTGTGAGTAAGCGCCTTATTATTAGGTATCTATTGTTTCCAATCTTACCGATAATTGTCACTTTGCTTGCAATGATGCTATCAAGCAACCCAACGTCCGGCATGTGGGCGGGGTATAGCCTACTTTGCATAGTTTTATTATTACTAGCAGTATTGCGGTGGTATCGATGGGGATATGTTATCGACAAAGATTTTGTCATTATACGCAAAGGTCTGTTTGGAAAAGACATTCATATTTTTAACCGACAAAAAACTCAACAAGCCAAGTTTCTCCAAACTATCTTCATGCAAAATTATAAAAAAGCCAGCATCAAGTTTGTGCTTGCGTCCAGTTCCCATGTGATCCCATATATTGATGACAACCTGGCGCTGTCCTTGTTAGATGAAACCGTAATGACCGTAGAACGGGATAAGCCTGCTTGGATGTAGGTTCAAATTGAATGATAACGAATCAACGCGTACTGAAAACCCATTGCTTCGAAGTGTTTTCACGTCTTTTCAACGTGTTCTGATACATCAAATAATTCAAGTGCGAAAGCGCTTCAGCAACCGCAAAAAACATATTATGTGGATTGAGCTCCCTCTTGTACAACACAGGCAGTATGTCTTTTACAGTTTTGGGTTCACCGCAAAAAGTTATGAGGTTGTCTAAGTGTTCATGATGGTGATTAACCAACTCTTCTACCCTTTTATGCAGCCCAGTAAAAGGGAGCTTGTGAGAAGGTAATACGTGAGTCCCTACAGGTAACGCAAAAAACTGTTCCAACGTTTTAAAATAAAGTAGTAATGGGTTAGCTTCTGGCTCAGTACTATAGGTACCGATGTTCGGAGATATATCAGGCAATACATGATCCCCTGAAATCAAGGTATTTAATTCAGGGGCATATAAACATGCATGCTCTGGACTATGGCCTCTACCTATCATAATCTGCCACGCTATGCCTGCTAACGTAAGTGTTTCTCCCTCTACCATTCGCTGAAACTGCAGCGGGATCGGCTTGACAACCTTGCCGATGCCTCCTTTGTTTTCTGACGCTTTTTCTATGTATTCTTGAGACATCCCACACTTTTGCAAATAATCAATGTCTTGCCAATTATCTGCACCTCGTGCTCCTGCCACCAAAGAGCGGGCTACAAAATACTCGCCGAAACTCCTATGCAGTGGAACTTTGAACTTCTCAACAAGATAACCCGCCATTCCAATATGATCAGGGTGCATATGCGTCACGATTACCCGAGTAATGGGCATGTCCAATTGTGCAAATATTTCATTCCAAAGCTTTTCCGTCGTACTCGTTCCAATGCCCGTGTCCAGGATAGCCCATCCAGCGTTGTCTTTTATCAAATACAAATTTATATGGTCTAGATCAAATGGCAGCGGCATGCGCAGCCAATACACATAATCGTTGACTTTTGTAAGTTGCCCAGCTGCGGGCACTTCAAGATCTAGTGGTTGAATCTGCATCGTTTATTTGGTTTGTGCTTAGTCTAATAATCATCAGTTCATGTAGATTACGTAACATCACACTATAAAAACCACATTATAGATTGAATGCTTATGTATTGATTTGATGAATAAAATCGAGTAGCTAATCTGAATGCAGTGCATCAATGGGATTTAGTTTGGACGCCTTTACAGCAGGGAAAACACCAAAACCAACGCCGACTATCATACATATCGACAAAGACAATACAATTGCAGGTATCGACCATGTTACGGCCCAGCCAGAATAAAAACCGATAATTTCTGATAGCACTAAACCAAAAACAATTCCAAGCAGCCCGCCCAACACTGAAATCGTAAAACTTTCCGCGATAAACTGAAGTCTAATGTTTTGTTGAGTTGCCCCAACAGCTCGTAGCAACCCGATTTCCTTAGTCCGTTCCATCACGTTTGCTAGCATGATATTCATAATGCCGATGCCGCCAACGAGCAGCGAAATACCAGCGACGCATGCCATCACAATATTGAAAATTTGTTGGGTTTGTTTTTGTTGCTCGAGAAGCGCCGCAGGGATGATCAACTCGAAGTCTTTCAGTCCACCATGTCGCATCAGTATAAGGCTATTTATTGCTTTTGAGGCAACCACTGGATCGGTGCCTTTTTCTATATTGAGTTTTACTGAATCCAGTTGACTAGCAAGGGTATCACTTGCAAATTTGAATAGACTTGTTCGCAAAGGAACAAAAATTCGGTATCGATCGCCACCTATTTGAACGCCTTGAAATTCGTTTTTACTTCCTTCTGGTGGTTGCAAGATGCCAACGACTTCCAACCAAACATGATTGACTTTGACATGTTTTCCAATGGCCTGCTCGAGATCATCTTGATACTCAGGAAATAGCTCATTTCCTGCATCTGCTCCCAACACCGCTACTTGAGCAATTCGGTCATTGTCTCGATCATCCAGTAAACGACCATAGGCGGCAGATAAGTTGCCATTTTTAAAGTAACTTGTTGTAACACCTAAAGCAGATGCCTGACTTTTTGCATAATCGCTGTAGACATCGTGTATTTCGATATTTTTTGATGCGCTATAGCCATTCACAAACGGCAGCGTAGCGAGGGCTGCATCGATATCTCCGAGATTAAGTCCTAAAGACTCTTCCCTGATTTCCGCAAGCTCTTCTTTTTCGTATGAAATGCCATTGACAATAATATTATTGACGCCCATAGAATCAATAAGTTTAAGTGCCTCTCGTTCTGCCCCCTCACCAATATTGAGCATTGCGATAACAGCTCCAACACCAAAAATCATACCTAATAAGGTCAGAAAAGTTCGCAATTTTTGCGTCGAGAGCTCTTTTACCGCCTCTACAATCAGCACTCGATAATCATTCGCCTTTGCCATCAAATCTGCCCATTTCCGAGAACTAGGGGCTCACTTAACGCGATAACATCACCTTCTTGTAGTCCCTCGATAATTTCCACTAAATAAAGGTTCTTTCTTCCGCTTTGAACTTCACGTTTAAGAAAACCAGAACCGTCCCTTAGATACACATATGTCTTTCCGTCTTCATGGTGCAATGTTTGTAATGGTACGACGAGCTTTTGCACGGGTGCTTTTACTTCTATAACAGCAGTAATTTTTCGACCAGGTTGCATAAGCGTGCGATCTTGATCTTTGATGCTGGCAATAAGCTCAAAGTACGTGACAGGATTACCTCTTTCAATTGAACGCGGAAATCCAGCCACATTCTTCACCTCACCAGAAAAAACATTATTTGGAAAAGCGTCTAAGGTAATGTTGACAGCTTGACCAACTGAGAGATCGATTGCGTCATTTGCCTGTATGAAGATTTTAGCTTGCATATTGTCTAAATTTGGAATTTGAGCGATCGCTCGACCAGGAAAGATGGTTTGCCCAACTGATGGTTTTTCACCTCTTCGATCTTTTTCATAAACCAATAATCCCGAAAAAGGTGAAACCACTTCTAAACTTGAGAGGGCTTGCTTTAATCGCTGGTATTGAGCATCAACGCCTGAACGCCGTATATCAAGCACGGCCATCTGACTATCGTGTTGCTCATCAATACTGTTTTCTTTCCACCCTAAAAATCCGTCTTTTGCTTCTAGAAAATCACGATTAGCCAGAGTATCAATGATTTCTAATTGTGAATATATTCGCAAATCATCAATGGCGAATCGATCTACAAAATCAAATTCGAATTCAACAAATGTCTGGTCTGATTCAACTTCTTGTTTTTGTTCTCGCTGTTGTGCGACGCTGCGCAATATTTCCTGCTCAAGTCTAAGTAGTTCAAGCTCTTCTTCACGACTCTGACGCTGAATTTGTTCAGCATCAAACCGAGCGATAACATCGCCTTTTTCAACATAAGTGTTTTCATCTTTCAACCAAGCGAGTGTCATTGGTTGTCTTCCAGGACTCATTATTTTTTGCGCTTGCGCTGCCTCAATTTCGCCGAAGCCGCTTACGCTTATTTCAAAGTCTTGTGCCTTTACATGATAGACAGGGATGCTTTGTTTTGGCGCTTCGGCACACCCCATCCCAAGTACAATGGTGATGCATATTAAAAGGGAGTGCTTAGACTTCATGCATTGCTCTCCACAAGCTCAACACTGGCTTTCATTCCCGGTCTCATAATATCTAAGTCTAGGTTGTCCAGCGTCACCCATGCATCAAAAACGACTTTGAGGTTATTACGTGATTTGTTGCGGTAGGATTGTCCAAGTTCGGTGACTCGCCCTTCGAAATTAAGTTCAGGATATGCATCTAGGGTGACTCGGACTTTGTCACCTTCATTAACATATGCAGTGGCAGATTCGTCAAACTCTACCTTCACCGCAATCTGGTCAAGCGACGGTAGCGATAATATGCGTCGTCCCATAAATACTGTGTCGCCCACTGAAGGCTTTTCATCATCGCCATTTGGCACCAACGTAACCATTCCATCTTTAAGTGCCTTCACATTCATTTTTTCAATTGCTTCTTCCACCTCGTTGACTTGAGTCTGCGCGTTATCAATCATCGCTTGTTGGACTTGCTGACTGACCTGTATTGTGGTTTTGTGTAATTCAACTCTTTGCTGAGCCTGTTTATAAAGTTCAGTAGTAATTTCGAATTCTGCTTTTTGCTTTTTTCGTTCAATTTCTGAACGCGAAACATCTGTTATCTCGACTTTACGTTTCGCAATATCCATGTTCTTGCGCGCTTCTGCCATATCTAGCGTAAGTTGTTCAAGCTTTGCTTCGTTTTCAAGCGTAAGTCGGTCTGCTTCTTTGATTTGAGCGTCTAGTTCGCTTTTGCGGGTAATTAGGTCATTTCTTTGTCGCTGAGCATCAAAACGAATTATGACGTCTCCGGCCTTAACAAGTGAGTTTTCTCTGGCTAAAAATTCAATTTTAAACTCCCAAGTTCTGCGAATCGTCGGAGGTGTTACTGATACCTCTTGTAAAGATACTAGTTCTGCTGGCGCAACAATATTGCTTGCGGCATTATCATCACTTATTTGATTGTTAATGGAAGTGTCTGAACAACCCAAAACAATCAAAATGAATACTAAATAAAACCAATTACGCATTGTCCGCTCCCCCATCCTGGTTACGCTCAACGACTTCTTCAGTTTTACGCTTGGATATTAATATACGTGCACTCATTCCAGGCATTAGCGTTAATTCAGGGTTATCATCGAAGACAATGATTGCTGGAAAATATGCACTTCTACTCCATTGTGGCTTAAGCTCGCTTTGCTTTGTAATGCTTTTAATTCTGCCGCTATACGTTTTATTCGGGTAAGCATCTAATACAACTGAAACATTAGTATTTTCTTCTAAACCGACTGCATCAATTTCATGGATCCAGGTTTCGATTTGAAAGTTGTCAGTTGATTGCACATCTAACACCTTCCAACTTGGACGCACGTTCATACCAGCTGTCACTTTTTCTCCAAACCATGGGTGAATTGCATAGTTAACCGGTCCAGTGAAATCTGCTAAAACACGTAGCTTTGACATCACGCCCTCTAAATATCTAATCTGTTCTTTTGTTTTTAAAATATCGACCTTCTTTTTGGTCATTTCAGCATCACGTTCTTGCTCTGCTCTTTTTAATGCCTCAGTTGCTTTTACTTGTTCCAGCATTGCTCGCTGCAAGGCTAACTCATATTGCCCCTTATCATATGCACTTACTTCACCCGCTGGCACAGAAGCTTCAATTCTCGCTTTTTCAACACGCATTTCACTTACTGCAACCCTTCCATTTGCGTCAATTACCGCTTGGTCTTGCGACAGCTTTAACTGTTTGTACTCTAACTCAAGCCTGTCTAATGTTTCCCTATTATTCACCAACTGTGTTTGCTCTGAGGCTCCATCAAAAACAACCACAGGTTGACCTTTTTCGACGACTTTGCCCTCTTCTTCCATCCACTGAATCTGTATTTGCCATCGACTTCCCTGTGGCGCAACAACGACTTGTTTTGCAGATGAACCTATACTTCCTGTCAATACTAAATCTGCAGCAAATGCTGTGCCCGCTGAAAGTAAAAAAAGTAAAACAATAAAAGCTATTTGCCGCTGTATATTTTTCATCTTAATCTACCCCAGTTATTTCACCGTCTTTCATGCGTACTACACGTTGTGCAAATTCAGCAATATCGTCTTCATGCGTCACCATAACAATAGTTTGACCTTGTTGATGTAACTCATTTAACAATTGCATAATTTCATATGACGTCTTGCTGTCTAGATTACCTGTTGGCTCATCCGCCAAAATGACAGATGGTCGATTAATCAGTGCTCTTGCAATTGCCACTCGTTGCCTTTGTCCACCCGACATTTCAAATGGTTTATGGTGTTTCCTATGACTGAGTCCAACACGTTCAATTAGTTCATTTGATCTTTTTATCGCGTCTTCTTCAGTGATATCAGAATACCGCAACGGTAATAAAACATTACCAACTACATCTAATTTGGATAAGAGATGGAACGTTTGGAAAATAAAACCAATATGAGTGTTTCTCACAGAAGATAACTCATCATCCGACATTGATGCGACATCAGTCCCATTTAGCTTGTATGTGCCTGAATCGACAGTATCCAAGCAGCCCAATACATTCATTAATGTTGACTTGCCGGAACCAGAACTACCCATTATCGCAACAAATTCATTTTCTTCTATTTTTAAGCTTACATCATTGATAGCGGTTACGATTTCTTCGCCATTTTGAAAGGTCTTTTTTATGTTTTGTAATTCCAACATGAAACGATGGTGATGTTTGTCATTTAGATTTAAGTGTAAACGCTAGAAAAGCAGTTGTCCTAGGAGATTTTAAGTTTACCCCTTGCGAGATAAATAAATCTCTTACTTTTTCTGTGTTCGAATAAAAAAACCCCTCTGTTACCAAAGGGGTTTTCGTCTTTTAAAAAATGTTACTCTACAGTTTCGAGAATCACTGTATCAATTACGTGAATAACACCGTTAGTAGTGTAGATATCGGTAGTTGTGACGTTTGAACCGTTAATTTGCAGAACCACTTCTGGAAGATTAACGATTGCCCATACATTGTTGATGCCGTCACCAGTTGTATCTCCTGCAGCCATATCATTTGCAAAGAAATACAGTGGACGACCAAGATAGGCTGCTTGCATTGTATCGTCGTCTCGCATGATTACCGATAGTCCAGGAATCGAACTCACATCGCCATCAGTGACCAATACAGGCGGCCATGCATCTGCACACCCTCCATTACAATTACTGGTATCACTGCCCAAGTCATTGTCGAATGTATACAGTGTAAACCCTGGCTGAGATGACCCCATACCACCAACAAGATTTCCAGTTGCAGCATCATAGGCAACTTCTGTCGTCATATCGTTAGCAGCTAATAGATGATTTACTATTCTGACAGACACATCTTCGTTTGCTAACGTATCTACATTTGCACCGTTTGCAGCAAACGCGGCAACTGAACTAATTTCAGAGGCGATGACATGTTGTTGTAAAACGCCGGTTAGTAAGTCAACATCACCACCAACAGCAGCTAGTGCAGTATCTGGTACTTTGTCAAAAGCAGCGTTTGTTGGCGCAAAGACAGTGAGACTAGCATTTTCATCTGAGAGCGCGTCAACCAAGTCCGCGGCAATGACCAAATCGACGAGAGTAGAGAAAGCTTCATTTGCCTGAGCGGTCTCAACGATATTTAGCGTGGGTTCTCCCCTCATTGCAGGTGGCAATATAACTTGGTCAACAACGTGAATGACGCCATTATTTGCTACTACATCGGTCCCAGAAACGACAGATGTATTAACATAAAGAGTGTCGTCAGAAACACTAAGTGCAGCACCCACACCGCTAGCCGTAGTTACAATGTTCATGTCTGATTGTGCAACCATTAGAGCGGCATCAGCAAGGACGGTAGTATCAGCAAGTACGTGATAGAGTAAAATGTCGGATAAGTCTTCTCTGGCAAGCAACTCTTCAGCAGTAACCCCTAGAGCTGCAAGCAGTTTAGTAAACGCAGCGTCAGTCGGGGCGAAGACGGTAAACTCCCTGTCTTCATCGCTCAATACTGCGTCTAGTCCTGTTTCAATTAATGCTGAAGCCAATACAGTGAAATTCCCATTTGCGACCGCAACTTCAACTATGTTGTCACCCGCTCTCGGCACCTCGACATCACCGACAATGACTGAATTAATGACATGAATAACACCATTGCTAGTGTACACATCAGGCATTGTCACACTGGCGCCACCAATGGTTAATCTATCGGTCATCGCATTAAGGCCCAATGGGATCATTGCACCACCCGCAGTTTCAACATCATTTCCCTGAAGGGTAAATGCAGTTATGGAGTCAACCGTTGCACCAACGACAACGTGTTGTAATAGTATCGCTTCTAAAACCTCTGGATTCTCGCCAAGAGAAGTAAGGATGTTGTCCCCTAGTGCTGCAAATGCTTCATTTGTTGGCGCAAAGACTGTGAACTCTTCTTCCGCATTTGATAATGTCTCATCTAGACCAGTAGATACCAATAAATCAGCTAGAGTAGTAAAGCCTGCAGCTACGGCGGTCTCGACTATATTATCGGTTGGTGTACCGGGTTCGGTAGGAGGGAGGATGACAGCGTCAATTTCATGGATGATGCCATTACTCGCCTCAGCCAAGTCAGGTGTAGTAACAGTAGCTTGGTTTACGAATAAACTACCACCAAAAAGGCTGACGCCAATATCGGCACCATTTACTGTCGCAACCCTCGTACCAGCTGCTGCTATTGCTGCCTCAGCATTAACTTGTCCTGGTAAGACGTGATACAACAATATATCAGTCAGATCTTCTCTAGCCAGTAACTCTTCTGCGGTCACATCGAGTGCAGCAAGCAACGCAGCAAATGCATTATTTGTGGGCGCAAAGACCGTAAATGTTTGAGTTTCGTCGGCTAGTGTGGCATCCAACCCAGTCGTTTGTAAAGCTTGTACGAGAATAGAGAAATTCTCATTACTCGCTGCTATCTCTGTTATAGAGCTGAGTGGTGCAGCGGGCACTGGTGTATCTTCATCATCATCTTCAAATGGATCGCACGCTTGCACAAAGACCATAGTGACCAGCAACAGCGCCAATCTAATTGTTATTTTCATCAAACTTTCTCCTCAATCGATGTCATGTGGACTACGCGCCAAAATTTTTAGAAGATCAGCTATTAAAAATAATTAAGTTAACAAATTCCTAACAAACTCCCTGTAGGTCCCTATAATTCAGTCCATATTAGATCTATTACATTTTTGTAACTTAGAGAATTTGAAGAATATAAATCGCAAGATAGACAAGTTATAGCAAATAATAGACGACTTTAGCTGGGTATTTAGGATTGTGAATTTTGGTGTCTGGCGCTGGGAATATGAAATGCTCTCACATGGCTACTCTCACACTATTTCGCGCTAATTATCCAGTAGCCTCGTCTATACGTTTTCTTGTAAGTTTTATAATGGTACGAAATACAAGACGTAACCAATAGTATTACATGTCTTAAACACGCATAAAAAAACCCAGCGCCTGCTGGGTTTTAGGATTGGGAGTCCCGGTGACCGGCGCAGGGACAATGTGCTACTCTCACATGGGGTGAAGCACGTCTCGCTTGCGAGTGTCGAATGCCAAATGGCATTCGACAAGTAATGAACGACACAGCCTCTGGCTGTGGCTGGCAGCCCCCTTAGGGAACGGATGACTTGGGGGGTAGCAACGCATGTTGCTGCCTTAAATGAAGAAGCCCACTCGATGAGTGGGCTTCTTCATTTAAAATAGGAGTCTGGCGATGTGCTACTC
>DDLV01000063.1 GCA_002340325.1 Glaciecola sp. UBA2563
TATGAAAGATAAACAGCCCCTATATACCATCCACTTAAAACCCACGTAGAATGTACATCTTCCATACGGTTACAGTTCACTTTATAGAGAAATATTTAGGGCCTGTTTGTCATAAGAACTTGTAAATGAACTAAGCGCCAACCAGATTCGTATTTCACTCACCATAAGTGAGGTTCTGTTATGCGTTTTGTTCTCCACCAAGTCTTGATTCTTATCACCTGCTCATTTTGTCTTGCTACTGCACATGCACAATCAAGGGGGGAGCGAGCGGCTAAGGTACTCACGGCGCCGGTAACATTTGAGTATGAACAATCCGTCATCGAAATTGTCGGTACAGCTGAGGCTAAGAGATCGGTGACGCTTTATCCCGCTACCGGGGACAAAGTGATAGCGGTGAATTTTCAGCCTGGGCAAAGAGTTGAGAAAGGATCCGTGCTTGTTCAGTTAGATGACCGTCGTCAGCGCGTTGCAGTTGACCGCGCTAAAATACAACTTGAAGATGCAAAACGAGATTTGACGCGTTTGCTAGAGAGCAATCGACGTGGAGCTGTTACCCAAGCACAAATAGATGAAGCAACAACACTAAGAGATCTTGCACAAGTCGCACTGCGTGACGCCAAGACTGATCTCGAAGACAAGTTTGTTAAAGCACCGTTTACCGGCATTGTCGGGTTAACTGACGTTGAAGTCGGGGATAGAATTAACCAGCAAACTGCTGTAACCACCATCGATGACCGAAGTCAGCTATTTGTCAATTTCAATGCGCCAGAAAATGCACTATCTGCCCTCACCTCATCAACACAAGTCAGCCTGCAGCCATGGACGAAACGAACCAAATACATTCGCGCTGATATCGCACAGATCGATTCAAGAATTGCAGAGCAAGACAGAACAATACGCGCTAGAGCGCTCCTTGATAATACCAACGATTCGTACCGACCAGGAATGAGTTTTCGTGTGAGCATTAAGACGCAAGGTGAACGTTTCGTCGCAATCCCTGAGTCCTCACTTTCATGGGGGGTAGGAGGAGCATTTGTATGGCAGTCAGTAGATGAAAAAGCAGTGAAAGTGTCTGTCCAAGTAAAACAGCGTTTGCACGGACGTATCTTAGTAAACGGTGATTTCTTTGAGAACGACGAACTTATTGTCAAAGGAATACAGCGCCTTAGAGAGGGGCAAGCAGTCACCCCTGAACCTGTGGCATACACTCAAGTTAAACATCAATAATGTCAGAATTTTCAAATAACAACGAACAGGCAAATGACTTACCATCATTGAGTATACGCCGACCTGTACTCATCATTGTCGTTAATTTGATGATAATCATTGCAGGTATTTCTGCCTTCTTAGGGGTTGAAGTAAGGGAGCTGCCCGATGTTGATAGGCCGATTGTTACCGTGCGCGCAGTATTGCCCGGTGGCTCACCAGAGACCATAGATGCAGAAATTACCTCAAAGCTCGAGGGTGCTGTGGCACGGGTGAGCGGCGTTAACACAATAAGTGCAGAGAGTGAAGAAAACAGTTCGCGTGTAAGAGTAGAGTTTCGACCGGGGATCGACATAGAAGATGCTGCGAACGAAACGCGCGAGTCAGTCAGTAGAATACAACGTCAATTGCCTGAAGACGTTGAACAGCTGTCGATCATAAAAGCAGATAATGATGCACGGGGTGCAGTCGATCTCGCTGTTTCGAGTGAAGCGCTTGATTTGGAGACGTTAACGGAACGAGTGGAACGTGACTTAACGCCGTTATTTTTGAGTATTCCCGGTGTTGCTGATGTCACACTTAACGGTGAAAGAGAGCGTGTACTGCGGGTATCTGTTGACCCACTGCGATTAACAAGTTTTAACCTTTCTATGACGGACGTTGCGTCTGCATTACGAACCGCGCCTTTTGACGTGCCTGCGGGAAGCTTGCGCTCGACTGACCAGCAGCTCATCGTAAGAGCTGACGCGACATCAATTACTGAACAGGACGTCGCTGATATGGTTATAAGCGGTGACACCAAAATTAGCGATGTGGCCAGCGTTTATTTTGGTCCCGCCGACCCTGAAGGTTATGCGCGGTTAAATGGACAACCAGTGATTGGCATGAGCATTATTCGTCAGGCCAAATCAAATACCATTAAAATTTCCGATGAAGTCCTAAAAATGGTATCAACGTTGGACGCTCGCTTTCCTGATATCAATGTGCAAGTGACAAATGATGACGCCGAATTTATTCGTGGTTCTGTACAAGAGGTCATGATTGCTTTAACGCTTACTGTACTTCTTGTCATCTTCACGCTTTGGGTGTTCATTGGATCTGGCCGATCTACTATCGTACCGGCGTTTGCAATTCCAGTGTCTTTAGTCGGTTCTCTAGCGGTTATTTGGGCACTCGGATTTTCTATCAATATTCTAACACTGCTAGCACTGGTGCTTGCCACTGGCTTGATCGTTGATGATGCAATTGTTGTATCTGAAAACATCCAGCGTCGACGCATGATGGGACTTGGTGCTCGCGCTGCGGCTGTGATTGGCAGTCGCGAGGTGTTTTTTGCAGTCGTTGCAACAACAGCAGTGCTGGTAGCCGTGTTTGTTCCTATTTCTTTCCTACCTTCTACCGCCGGTACTCTTTTTCGTGAATTCGGTGGCGTGTTGGCAGGTGCTGTTATTATTTCGAGTTTCGTTGCGTTATCTCTAGTGCCTGCACTAACGGCACGGATACCTATCAAAAAGGTATCAGATGAACCGAGTTTTCTCGCGCGATTCGGTGCTACGTGTCTGCGTTATTATGATAGGGCAATCAGACTTTGTTTGACATATGCGTGGTTGGTTGTTTTTGCTTGCATGGTGGCAGCAGGCGGTGCATTTTCACTCTACAGTGCACTTGATAGTGAGTTACTACCTAATGAAGATAGAGGCGTCATCAACGTATTTGCAAGAGGCCCAGATGGCGTGGGTATTGATTACATGGATAGGCAAGCAAATGTAATCGAAGAACAATTGCTGCCGTTAGTTTCAGATAACACCATTGCATCAATCTACACCAGGGTTGGCCAATGGGACCCTAACCTCGTTTTTATTTCGGTACCGCTTGAGCATTGGGATGCCCGAACACTTAGTCAGCAAGATATTATTTCAAAACTCCGGCCCATACTTGCGGATAATCCAGGTGCACCAGGGCGTGCATTTGGTACTAATAGTTTGAATTTGCGCGGGCGTGGAGGTGGCTTAGAATTTGCGCTGACCGGTGCGGAATATGATGAAATTTATCAAGCTGCCGTCGATTTTGTTGCGCTTATTGAAAAGGAAATACCAGAGTTAGGCTTTCCTGAAATATCTTATCGACCTACGCAACCTCAACTGCGCGTAAATATCGATAGGCGAAGAGCAGAGGAGTTGGGCGTTGCCTTTGAAGATATAAGCCTAACACTGCGCGCCGCCGTGCATGGTGACGATGTTGTTGACCTCAACATTGGCGATCAATCGATACCCATTATCTTGCAGTCCGACAGGCGCAATAATTCAGGACCAGGTCACATCGAAAACCTCTATGTTAAATCAGAAAACGGCACCCTAGTGCCATTGTCCAGTCTTGCCTTTATCACCGAGGAAGGTGTTGCTGCAGAATTGGAAAGAGTGGCGCAACGTCGCGCCATTGAAATTGATGTTGAGTTACCTGAAGACGTCGCTATGAATGTTGCTGTGGATAAACTTCGAAGCTCATCTAACGGCGCGCTGCCAGATGGCATCGGCATCGTGTTTTTGGGGGAAGCTCAAGCATTTGAAGAAACAACAAAACAAGTGTCTATGACTTACATTATTGCGTTTTTGATTGTTCTGTTGGTCTTGGCAGCACAGTTTGAAAATGTCATTAGTGCAATTATAGTAATGATAACCGTGCCCTTTGGTATTGCAGCCGCCGTGTTTGCTTTGTTTCTGACAGGCACTTCTATTAATGTCTACTCTCAAATCGGGCTGGTCATGTTAATTGGGCTATTAGCAAAGAACTCGATCTTGTTGGTAGAATTTGCCGATCAGCTAAGAGATAAAGGTGAGACAGTAAAGGATGCAATCATCAAGGCAGGACAGGTAAGACTTCGACCGATTATGATGACATTGGTTTCGACCATCTTTGGTGGTTTGCCTCTCATTCTCTCTAGCGGCGCCGGTGCCGAAGCAAGAAACGCAATTGGCTGGGTCGTTTTTGGGGGATTAGGCATTGCCGTCGTATTCACATTATTTCTAACGCCAGTGCTTTATTATTTACTCGCCCGGTTTAGTCAGCCACGTGTTAACGAAAGTCAGCGCTTAGCAAGTGAACTCAAAGCAGCTGCGAAATGAGAATATCGCGTTGCCCACGCCCTGTCCATGTGAAGTGCCAACCAAGCCTGAATACGTCCAAATAATGCTTTAGTTAACCTACCGTTATTGTCTGATTGCTTACTAGCGCCAGCACTGCAGCCCTTCTTTCGGCGTAACAGGATACATTACATTCATCACGCTCCACGCTATGGCAATGGGGTTAATTTGGTCTAGCCCGTCTTCCCTGTTTGTCATTACAATCACGCTGAGCTTGCGGTCCACATTTCTTAGGTAGGCGGTTCCCGCATAACCACCATGGTTGACGTACCTGACACCATCTACGATGCTGGCAAACCAACCACGAGCATAGCCCCACGTATCACACGTTTTACCCGTTGAGAACGGTCGTTGAATATCGACTGTGGCCTCAACTGCCTCGCGCAACTTGCCTGTGGCGTTAACAAGCAACTGCTCCCAAAGGAGCATATCCTGCAACGAAGACATTACGCCGAAATGTGGTGTCAGCTCGAAGTTCCACACTCGCCGGTTGCGCTCGAGCTGGTCGTTATGCCATCGATAACCCTGCGCCCGATACGGTACTATTTTATTCTGATCAAGCAGATGTGTTTGCGCCATTCCGACGGGTTTAAAAAACGTCTCCTGCATATGCTTTGCATAAGGAGTGTTAGTAATGGACTCTATCACTTTTCCCAACATAAAGTAGCCTAGGTCGGAATAATGCCAGTCTTCACCGGGCGAGGAGCGCAATGGCAGTGACTTTGCCGCGCGGAACATGTCTTCCGACGAGTTTTCCAGTAGATGACTGCCATTCACCATGGGTTCAAAATGATGCTCAAAGCCCGCCGTGTGTGATAACAGATGATTAATTGAGATGGCTTGCCATTCAGCGGGAATATCAGAAATAATGTCGCCAAGGCGCATATCGAACGATATTTCATCTTCAACAACCAGTTTGGCAATGGCCAGTGCCGTCATTTGCTTGGTCAATGAGGCCATTTCGAACACCGACTTATTAGACACACTTATATTGTGTTCAATATTGGCCATGCCAGTTGTGGAGATATAAATGGGCTTCCCGTTCTTAACAATAGCAACAGCGACGCCTGGGAAGTGCCCTGCTGTTTTTAATTGTGCAATGCGATGTTCGATCTCTGCTGCTTGTTCATCTTCAACGCTGGCATATACGCTGGATATCATGAGGAGGAACAAGAGTCCAAAATGATGCAAAGTGCCATGGCTGATTCTTTTGTTCTTGTTATTAAATATACGCATCGTGCATTCCCTTTTTATGTGCTTCATCCTGCCACTCTTTTCGTTCACACGCAATCGATCCTGCCTCGCATGCTAAACCAAACTCGTCGCGTGCCCTCAAAGATCGTAACGCAGTTCGTCATAAATTAATCCTTTACCATAGCGCAACTGTTAAGTTAAACTTTTAGGGCTGTTAAACGACGGCATTATGAACCCATAGATTAGGCATTTTTTGAAAACGATTGTAATCAACTGCTAGCGACTCATTCGCTAGATATCTCTCTCGAAAACAATTTCTTGTTTTTGGGCGGTATTTTTTATCTAAAAATAGAGAGTAAAAAGTTGAATACAAATATTATTATTCGTGAATTAAAAAAATCAGACCTCAATTCAGCAAAGCAAATTATTGATGAAAATCAGATGTTTCCATCCGAATATCTCAATGAAATGGTGTCTGGATTTCTGGAGCAAAAAACGGACGAGCTTTGGTTTGTTTCAGAAACAAAAGAGAAAAATGTCATTTCAATCGCCTATTGTTCGCCAGAAAGGATGACTGACGGCACTTGGAACCTTTTGCTAATTGCTGTCTCAAGAAAGGCTCAAGGGCAAGGTGTTGGTAGCGATTTGATGGAGTATATCGAACAAGATTTAATCATAAAAAAAGCTCGAATCTTGCTCGTCGAAACCTCCAGTCTACCTAATTATGAACTGACTAGAAAATTTTATCCAAAATGCGGATACACGCAAATTGCGGTAATACCCGAGTTTTTTGGCAAAGGTGACGATAAGGTAGTTTTTTGGAAATCACTTAAACCTTGATTTAATGGCAAGTGGCGGACATTTTTGATGTCCGCATTTTGTTTTTAACATGGTCAATGTAAAAGCCTAATCCGGTAGCCAGAGGTCTCCAATTCTCAACGCTAAATCCTAGTGTTGTTATTATTGTCTCGTGCACGTCTAATCGCATTATTAGAGCTATCATAATGGCTCTTTGCCATGCGATCATACAAGACAATGTTGGCAGCCGCCGCAAGGTTTAAATTGTGTCGACATGGAATAAAGATAACGTCATCGCTTTCGTTAATGATACTTGTTGAAACAGTGCCATCTTCAGGTCCGAAGATGTAAAACGCATTTTCAGGATGAATATATTCAGGTAATGGTATCGCGTTTTCTACCAGTTCTACGACTACCTTACGAGAGCCTTTGGGCGCCATTTCCATAATGCTGTCAACGCCAACAAGGCCGATTTTTTTGCGCATCTGTTGCGTGTCTGGATTGAAGGCCTGAGCGTAGCGGGAACGCTGTCCGGTAAAAAAGATCGACGAAGCCTCAAAGCCACTGCAGGCTCTTAGCACTGATGCAATATTTTCTGCGGATTTAGGATTGATAAGTCCAATGGAGACCATTACACGTAAGCCTTAAATATCTCATCTCAACGCGTCTTTATTTTAGCGCCAAATCAACTATTTTTATATGATGCTAAATAGCGACGAATAAAGGGTATTTAAATTGGCAAAAATTACTTTGATTGTGACGTTAACACTGTTTTTAGTTTCGTTTTCACTAGTTGCACAAGAAACAGACGAAGCTGAAGAGCCTGATACGACGCTGAGCGTTGATAAGCTCTGGGAGTTGTCTCGGCTAGGCTCACCTGTCGTGTCACCTGACGGAGAATTTATCGTAGCAACGGTAACAGAATACGATGTCGAAAAAGACAAAGGAAGCACTCAACTTTTCCTGTTTTCAGATGATGGCAGTGTGCAGCGCGCGATTACTGCCAAAGGTATCAAAGTCAGTGAGCCTGTCTTTTCTCCAGATTCAAATACATTAGCGTTTGTCAGCAGTCGTGAAGGTGACGAAAAAGGCCAGATTTATCTCTTGCCTATGAACTCACCAGGCGAAGCAACTCGGTTGACCAAGGTTCCCACAGGCGTAAAAGGTCTCAAATGGGTAGGTGATCATATTTATTTCATTAGCAGTGTCTACCCAGAAAAAACCTGGGATGATATGAAAACGAAAGTGGAGGAAGAAAAAGACAACAAAGTATCTGCTTGGCAATGGAACGCATTACCCTACTCATTTTTCGATCATTGGATTGATGAAGAGCGTCAAGCGCATGTTTTTCGTATTCCCTCGAATGGCGGTGATATAGAACCACTGACAGAACCCTTGGGATTTGAGCTGATGCGGTCAAGCCAAAATGCGGGAAGCTATGCCGTTAGTCCTGATGAATCACTTCTTGTCTTTAGCTCGAATGGATGGGATGACCAAGTGCACCCTAATATGGATTTGTTCATCGCAGATTTGAATGCAAAAACAGTGAAGAACCTTACTGAAGGTAACGATGCGCCAGATTTCTTGCCTGTGTTCAATCATAAGGGCGACAAACTTGCCTTTCTCAGTCGCAGTATTAAAGGTTTTTACGCAGATACGGCAAAGATAAATGTCTACGATGTGGACAATAAAAAAGTTAACACGCTTGATTTGGATATCGATCGGTCAGTGACCAACTTAATCTGGGCCGATAATGACGTAGACTTCATCAGCAGTATTGATGATGGTGCCACACGAAGGCTTTATATGATCGGAGGTCGCTCAGGAAGAACGCGTGCATTAACAAGTGAAACCAATTTTTTAGCGCCACAGTTGCTCGGTCGTAATACGGTTATTGCCACCAATCAGAGTTTTCTATATCCCGCGCGTCTTGTGAGCGTCAATTTGAGAAACGGTAATGTTGAACGACTCGATAGTTTGAATGATAAACAGCTCGAAAATGTTGAATTGGGTACCTACGAATCAGTCACTTACCAAGGTGCCGACGGGACGGATATTCAAATGTGGGTGCACTATCCTCCTGGATTTGACAAAAACAAAAAGTATCCATTGTTCATGTTAATACATGGGGGACCGCATAATGCGATAAGTGATGGGTTTCATTATCGATGGAATGCGCAGACATTTGCGTCATGGGGATACGTGGTTGCTTGGCCCAATTTCCATGGTTCCAGTGGATTCGGTCAGGCGTTCGCAGATGCTATTAACCCTGACTGGAAGACAAAACCACTTAAGGATGTTCAAGAGGCAACCAAGTGGTTTGAAGCAAAACCATGGATTGATAATGACCGAATGGTTGCAGGCGGCGCCAGCTATGGTGGATATTTAAGCTCGATTGTGCTTGGCACGGAAAATCCTTACAAAGCACTGCTCATACATGCGGCTGTCTATAACATGTATTCGCAAACGGCAGCGGATTTTGCCGTGCATGCCGAAAGGTTTGGACCATATTGGGAAAACCCAGACATTTACAAGGACATCTCACCTCACTATTTTGCTGATAAGTTTGCAACACCGACGCTTGTAATACACGGGCAGTTGGATTATCGGGTCCCTGTCGGGCAAGGATTTGAGTTGTTCCGAACGCTTCAAAGCAAAGATATAGAATCTAGATTGCTATATTTCCCTGACGAAAATCACTGGATACTGAAGCCCAATAATTCTATCTATTGGTACAATCAAGTTGAAGAGTGGATGGGGTCCTTCGTAGAAACTGGTGGGCATTAGTCAATAAACATAAAACCCTGTTTTATAAGCATCATTTCATATGCTTTTTAACGCAGGGTTTTGAAATTCCTGTATTGTAACTTCCAATCGACGTAAGCGACTTTTTGCGTAAAAAAATAAAATCTTCAGTCGATAACCTCCAATACCGATCAATTTAATCCAATGTAGATCTAACTACATCTGTCTGGCATGTTGAGTATGCAATAACAGAGTTTTTAGCCACGATTACTATACGCATCGTAAAGGCTTAATGAATCGAAAGTTAATTACATTACATCTTGAAGATTTTTTCGATGTATTCAAAAGAAATAGAGAAGCGCTGCTTTGGTTTTGTGGTTCGCTTATGCCGCTTGTTTTATTTTTTTCTGGTGCGCTAAATACCAAACTACCACTAATCGATAGCGCGGACCTTTCGAAAATGCAAGGTATCGTGCAGGGAAGTGTTTATGCAAATATCGAAACTGACGAAAACGCAATTATCAGTATTTGTAATGTATATGACAGTTCATTTTCAAATGTATGTGGTGCGAGTTATCGACTAAGCGATTCAATTAGTAGTGGGATTGACCTATCTCGCTACCAGAAACTCAACTTTAGCGTCAGCGCAATAAGTCCAAATACAACGCAAAGCGTGCGTTTACAGCTCAAAAACTTCAATCCTAATTATTCCGTAGCTACCGACCCAATATCTCTAAAACATCTCGGTGTAACGATCGATGCGTCTGCTAAAGAGCAACAATACTCTATTGAACTTGATGATTTCCAAGTTGAGAGTTGGTGGTTGTTTCGTTATCAAATAGGGATGAAGGATTCGGCCGCGGAATACAACAACGTTCCGGAGTTGGTGATCATTAATAATGGTGTGACAAAACCAGGAGAATATAGGATTGTGCTGCGCAGCCTATATGCTGTAGGTCAATTGGTTTCTCTTGGCACCATTGTGATGTTGACCATGTCAATCTGGTTGTGTCTGATGATATTCGGTTTGTTGAGATACGATAGGGCAATAAAGAACAAACTTCATACGGATATGTTAACACGAATACAAAATCGCAGTGGTCTCGTCGCTTTCCTGCGTGCGCATGCCAAGTGTTACAAACATCAACCCAATCTAGGTTTGGTGTATATTGATTTGGACAACTTTAAATCAATCAACGATAACTACGGACATGAAGCAGGAGATAAAGTCCTAAAAACCTTTGCCGAGAGAACAAGCAGACTCCTCGAAGACCATTTACCAGATGAAACGCGATACTGTTTTGTGCGCATGTCTGGCGATGAATTTGCGTTGCTTGTCGCGACAGGACAACAATCAATAATTGACAAAATTGCAGCAAAGCTCCATCAATCATTCGACGAGCCGCTCTCTTTATCTGGACACGAAATAAACTTGAGTTTTAGCGTTGGCGTCGCATTTGAAGAAGTGTTTGATCACCGCGCAACTGAACTATTCGCTCACGCAGATGCTGCCATGTATGTTGCAAAAGCATCTGGCAAATCAACAATTAGTTCTTACGATAGCGATCTTCATCACAGCCAACAACATCTAGATTCTGAGTTACAGAAATTTTCAAAGGCCTTTATCCAAGATAAGAGATGTTGGCAATTTGTCCCATTGGTCCATCTTGGCAAAAAAACACTGGATACCGTCGAGGTGCATTTGTCTGCGGCACATGGCAATGCTTCCGCGTTGCTCATTGAGTCGATACCAACAAGAATTCATCAAAAGCAAGCGGCTGAAAAACTGACCATACTAATTTTTAGTGAATTCGAAAAGTTCTATCAACAGCATGCATCTTGGTTTTTCGAACATAAAATAAATGCGGTTTTCTCATATCCAGATATGTTGCCTTATGATGGCGTATTTTCCCCATTAACCGCCGAACAACTGTGCAAAAGCAATATTCATAATCCCTTTTTAATGATCGGATGTAATGCCTCTCAAGGCGAGGTTTGCTGGCAACATCTTATTGATGCGCAGCATGAATCTGATACCTCTCACGTACAGTTGGCGCTTACTAACTTTATGTGTAAATACGCGGACTTGGGCCTTTTTGATAGGTTTGCAGTAAATATGGTTCAGTATTACGACGATTACATTAATCAACACTTGGAAAAAGGCGCTTTCGATGAGCGTTTTGTGAACTTCAATAAATATCTAAAATCGTTTAACGTTTCTATCGCATGTGACGGATATGCCAGTGATTTAAATACCATGCGCGCACTAGAGGAGGTTGGCGTCGACTACGTCAAAGGTTTTCTGCTAGAGCCATCGAGCAGTATGTCTGAAATCAAACGACTACACAAAATTAGTATTCGTAATACACTCACTAAAGCCGATTGAGTCTGAACACCTCCCGATTTTTTGTTACCATTCTGATTATGTAGGCAAGGATAAAAACGATTTAGCAGTTTTTAGATTTTTTAAGTGTGGCTATATGAAATTAGAAAAGATCAATAAAGCGCGTTATCGAAAACATTTAAACATTGTTATTGTAATAAGCATTATTGCGCTTACAGCCGGTAGCTTATTAATCGCTCAACTTTTAATTGCACTTTTCCCTGACGCGGACGGAAGCCATTTTCATTGGAATTTACTCGGTGTCATTCTCACATCTCTGGCGATTGGTATGGTGATAAATCACATAAAAACGAATGAATTTATGACAGAAGTCACTTATGTCTGGAAGCTGAAACAAGTGCTAAATAAAATTGCAAGGAAGATGAAGACGTTGGAAGAAGAAAGTGCAAAAGGCGACGTCGCTGCGATGCAAATCATTCATTATAGCTTTGCAGGTTCCAGACTTTTGTGGGAACTAGACGATAACACAATCGTTATGGAAGAATTAGCAATCAAACAAGCTAATCTTGAGAGTATTTCCAATCAATATAATGTGCGACTAGATGTCGAGCTGTTTGATGAGACAGCTCTTTCAAACTATTGAGGGCAAGCAGTTAGTGAATGCCTACTGGTTATACGCTATTTGCCTGTTTGATTAGCCATAAACTATAGCTTTCACAGGCATTGCCTACTAACTTAGCATATTCATTGCACTGGTCCGCCATTTGCTGCTGTAGCGCACTTGATACTGCTGCTGTCTGTTGGTTGCCAGGCGTAAGTGCAGTCGCGAAGAAACTCTGTTGGAGTTTAACCCAATCATTAATCCAATTTTTCTGCATGGCGCGGGTGCGGCTTGCATATGCATTATTCAGTTCATTCAATTCTGCCATTGATTCGTTGGACATCAAGCGTTTGAACATTTCTGAGCCACTGTGATTAAAGTTTAGATCTATGACGTACACAAAGAGTTTTCCTATCAGTTGATGATGTTTTGATGTTTACATAGTAGTGTAAAACTGCCGTATTTGGAGCCAGCGTACAAATAAATTTACAATTCTACTATTGAGCACTTTATATGAATCAGCTCGAAAAATAAACAAAAGCCGGACAGACTCAAGATACCAATATGGTTTTTCTTGTTTCTCAGAGTGGTGCATTAGTTGCAGCTGATATTAACAAAAAGATTCAGGCAACAGATTTTAATGCGTTTTTGTTGGAAATCAGACAAAAGAGCTCCTTAGCCTGTTATTAGTCCAACATAACTGAAGAATATTCCGTTCATGAGTAAACAGGTTCTAGACTACCATCAAAAAACTAAACATAGTTTTAAGGGCTATGCACCTTCCCCTGGATTTTTGGACTGGGATGATCAACCCAATCCATTTCGAACATTTGAAGGGTCTACCAAAATACCTCTTACGTTAGTGTCCTGTGATGCGCCTCCACCGAAGACGTTAGCGTCGTTGGATGGAATTGCTTATTTGTTTCAGTTTAGCCTTGCTTTAAATGGCTGGAAATCACTGGGTCCTGATAGATGGTCAATGCGAGTGAATCCAAGCAGCGGAAACTTGCATCCGACGGAAGCCTACATCATTGTCTGGAAATCGATACCGGGGTTAATGGCGGGTATCTACCACTATAATGCTTATTTTCATCAGCTCGAACTCAGGTGTGCGTTTCATCGAGATAAGGTTGCGCAACTTAACATCTCCTCAGAGCTTGATGGGATTGCGATTGCGTTTAGCACAATAGGCTGGAGAGAAGAATGGAAATACGGGCCACGAGCTTTTCGTTATTGTCAACTGGATGTAGGTCACGCGGTTGGCGCTGTCGCTTATAGCGCGTCATTACTCAATGCGACTGTTATGGCAGAGACTAAGATATCGGATGCTGATTTGGCCGAGTTTCTTGGCTTAAACCGAGCGCAGGATTTCGACCAGGTTGAAATGGAAGACCCCGATCTGTTTTTGATTCTGTCATCGGGATTGTTCGGTCAAGAGAACTTATCAGGTGTGTTTAACGAGTTAGCACAGCTAAAGGGGAAGTGGTATGGCAAGGCATCGCAAATTAGCCAAGAACGCATTTACTGGCCAGACGTCAAAGCGCTAAAACCCGTTGTTGAGCGCCCCGCTAATCTTTCAAATAAAGAAAACTCGGATGTTATCTTGATAAAACCTGTTATTCCGCAGGTGGAAGCACAAACACTCATTAAGCGACGAAGCGCGCAACGCATGGACAAGGCATCGTCTTGTATGCCAAAACCAACTTGGCTATCCATTGTCAATGCTATTGGACGACAAGATGCAATATCAGCGACCTTGGGCCAAGAGCGTCATATTTCACTGGTTTTACTTGTACATCCTACTGTCGAAGCCTCTGCTGGTTTGTACTTTCTTTCAAGAAATTCGCACCATCGAGCCTGGTTTCAAAAAAACAGCCAACACGCATTTGATTGGACACGCCAAGCAGAACAAGAAGACCTATATCTATTACAAAGACGAGATGATACCAGCAAGCTGGCGTCAAAACTTAGCTGTTATCAAGGTATTGCAGGGCATGGCAGTTTTTGTGTATTCATGTTGGGTGATATGTCTCAACTCACTTCAAATGGCGCCTGGATGTATCGTAATTTGCATATAGAGGCCGGTCTATTAGGGCATAAATTGTATATTGAAGCGGAAACGCAAGGTTATAACGGCACGGGTATCGGCTGTTTTTTTGATGACGAAGTTCAAGCGTTACTGGGATTGCCCAAGGAAAATTCGCAGCTGCAAGTGCTGTATCATTTCACTGTGGGGCGCGCAAAAACCGATGCTCGGTTGGAAACATCGTCAGCCTATCATCATTTAACGGATCAGCGCGATCTGGAATTAAGTTATTAAAGGAAGTAAAACAATGAGAGTAGCAGTTGCTAGCAAGGAAGGTATTGGTATAAGCGAGCATTTTGGCCATGCTAAGCAGTTTTGGATATATGATGTTGAACACGGGTTTTGCAAATTGGTTGAACATCGACAAGTAGAGCATTATTGCCTCGGAGGTACGTCTAATAAATCTGCGTTGCATGATATATTGGAAACGATAAAAGACTGTGAAGCGGTGTTCGTTGCAAGGATCGGCGAAGGGCCTACGCAAAAGCTCGAAGCCGCCGGAATAGTCGCTGTCGATGAGTTTGCCTATGAGAGTATTAATTCCTCACTGCTAGAATTCGCTCATAACTATACAAAGCTCGATACCCTGTGATTGGCGCTGTAAATTAGTGCTGTTTGATTAAGCGCCTAGCGTAGGCATGTTTACAGTTAAAAGCGTGCGAGCGCACGGATGCGCGAGCCCGAGCGACCGGGGAAGGTGTACAGCGCCTTTTAACTGTAAACATGCCGCAGTTAGATAGCATAAACAAACGGCACTGCCTAGAAAACGCGACACTTACGGGTAACTGAAATCAATAAGGATATGAAAATGTTGCAGTTTTACATGACGCCTGGGTCTTGTTCTACCGGAATACATATATTGCTGGAAGAGCTTGAGCAAGTGTTTGCAGTCAATATTGTCGATTTGCAAGCAGGTGATCATCTTAAAGATACGTATAAACAGATGAATCCAAAATGCACTATTCCTATGTTGGTTAGGCCCGATGGCATTGCCATATGTGATTATCTGGCCATTGCCTGGTGGCTGGCGAATACCTTTCCTAAAGCAGGCTTGCTGCCAGAAAAAGCTGGAGATATTGCAGAATGTATAGAACTCATCAACTACGTGACGTCAACCATACATGGACAAGGTTTCGCACGCATCTTTACTTATGAGAAGTTTGTAAATGATGGCGAGGACAAAGGTCTAGTCATTGAAAAAGGTCGAGCCATTGTTGAACAAGGCTTTGACATTATTGAACAGAAACTAAATGGTAATGATGAATACGCACTAGGTCATTTTTCAATAGCAGACTCAGCCCTTTTTTATGTGCTTTTCTGGGCAGACAGAACGGATATGATACTTCCTCCAAAATGTCTTCAACTTTATCAGAAGATGCTAACCAGAGGGCCTGTTCGTCAAGTGCTGCTGGAAGAAGGGTATCGCTTTCATCTTAATTGATTAGGTTTGACTCTTTTCGATTATTCTATAGCTCCGAACAGATTTCTAAGGGAGAGAGTTTCATTGCATAGTCTTCGCATATCCTTGACGCCTCTGTGCTTCGGTTCTCTCTTAATAGTGATTCGATGAGAAACGTAGATGCTCTTCGCTCAAAAGGAACCAGTTCGAGCACTTTTTTTGCCCATATTTGCACATTTTGTTCATCACTCAATGCTACAAAACGAGATGCGATGATGTTTCCAAGCTCGGGTTGCCAAGGGCCGATATGTTGAGGCTCTTCATCAAACTTCGCCTGCATAGCATCAAAAGCACGGATAAACGTTTGCAAAGATTCAAGATCCTGACCATTGAGCGCATAAAGCTCACCGAGGTTAATCAGAGAGCGCCAGGCATTCTGGTCAATGTTAACGGCCCGAGTATATTGTTCAATTGCTCGCGCTATCCGTCCTTCCGCGGAATACACAAACCCCAAGGACTTCAATGCAAGTATGTCGTTTGGTGACTGTCTAACCGCTTTTTCAGCGATGAGTCTTGCTCGCTCGAGCATGAGCACGGCATCTGGCGTTTGTAATTGGCCAGAAGAAAGAGCTGCTGTTAGTGAAACCCCGGACTCATTGATGCTGAACGGTTCCGATGGCCATCGAACGACTCGCTGCACCATTGCGTTGGCAACGCCAGCTTGAGCTTGTGCATTTTCTGCATCCACTTCCAAAGCTTTTTCGTAAAGTGCCAGTGCAGCTTCATTGCTTTGCTCTTCAAAGCGCATATATAGACTGTCTGCTCTGGCAAGCATTTCATCCAGTTCAATATTGGTTTGTTTATCGTGCATTTTTAGCAGCACAGTTATGCTTATAGTTGCAATGAAAACAGCAACAATCGACGCAGGTATCAGCAGACGCTTTTTCTTTGGTGAATATGATTTAACACCAACTAAAAAACGGTAGCCTTTTTTCGGTATCGTCTGGATAAATTTAGGGTTGTTGGCAGAATCTGATAACTCAGCTCGCAAACGCGATACCGTGCGCGCTAGCGTATCGTCACCGACAATGACATTTGGCCAAAGCGCAGATATTAGCTGCTCTCTACTCAACACTTCACCATTTGCATCGAGCAGCAATCTCAATAGCTCACTAACTTTTGGCTCTAATCGCGATGTAGTATTTGAGGAACTGCTGTGCAACGCGTTTTGAGAATAGGTGAATGTCCAGTCTGCAAATATATATGTATCGTTTTGTTTTTTAGTCACTTTCGTCGTTTACTGGAGTCTGTCAGGTTTTCGTCAGGTAAATAAGAGGATTCCAACATGGTCTCTATTAGGATCCTGTGAAAAGCTTAATTCATGTTCATGATTAAAGAAAATTGATATGAAGAAATTACTTTTTATACTGATAATTTGCACGTTATGCAGGCACCTAATTGCCGAGGAGAGTGATTCATCACTAATTAGTCCTGCCCAGTTACAGGAGGATTTTAAACAGCTTTATGCTGATCTTAAAGAATCTCATATAGACCTCTTTGTAAATGTTAATGAGGAAGCGTACAACGCCGAATTTGATAATATCAATCAAAAGTTGAACACTCCCCTTACAAAACTACAAGCTCATATTTTATTTCAGAAATTTGTAGCCTTTGGCAAGATAGCGCATGCGAACATCGGGTTTCCTAATGATGCTTATCATGTGTTCAGAGATTCGGGTGGCAAGGCATTTCCCTTATATGTTGAAATCAATGGATCGCAATGGTTTGTAGCAGAAGACTATTCGTCGCTTAGTTTGCAAAAAGGAACCGAAATTACACATATAAATGCGCTTCCGGTATCTTCATGGCTGTCAACACTGCACCAGTATATTGCTGCGGACACCCCTTCAATCGCGTCTTCTCTTTTGGAGTTTCAGTTACCTCAATATCTCTGGCTAATGGATATGAAAGCTGGGGCAGAGGAAGTCCAAGATAACGCAACCCTCACAGTTGTTCTGGATAATCAGGCAACCACTTTAAACATTAACTATCTGTCTAGAGATGCATTGCAAGAGAGAATTGATGCGCAACAGACCGAATCGTCGTCTGAAAGCAGCACATTAAGAGATCATCGCATATTGCCTGAAAAAGTTGGGTACCTTAAACCTGGGCCGTTTTACAACGCTGAAAATCCTGCAGATATATGGAATAACGAAAACTTCGTTACATTTATTAACGCTGCCTTTGAAGCGTTTTTAGATAATGACGTAACAACGCTTTTAATCGATGTGCGAAACAATCCTGGCGGCACTAACTCGTTCAGCGATCCTCTGATTTCGTGGTTTGCAGATAAGCCATTCAAGTTTGCTTCATCATTTCTTATTAGATCAAGCCGTCGCGCGAAAGAGTCTAATCAACGGCGACTCCAAACTAGCATTGGAGACACGAATTCTGTGTCACACCAACTTGCAAAAGCATATGAGCAGAATGAGTATGGCATTGTCTTCGAGTTTGATATCGAAGAGGCGCTTCCAAGAGAAGGCAAAAGATACAATGGTAATATCATTGTATTGATGGATCGCACAAGTTATTCAAACGCATTGTCTTTAGCAGCGATTGTACAAGATTATAGTTTTGGGACAGTGGTGGGAGAAAACAGTGCAGATTTTGCTACAACCTATGCGTCAATAGAAACATTTTCACTGAAGCACACCGGCATTGAAGTAGGCTTTCCTAAAGCTCACATTATTCGTCCATCAGGTGATAAAAAAGCTGGACCTGTGATCCCCGACATTTACATTGACAATATCGAACTTGATACGGTCGTGGCAATCGTTCAGTCCGCTATCGAAGACAACTAAGCGCATACATAGCTAATTCCAAAAACATAAACACGCTTGGTATCTGTTGAATAAACGATAAACAAAGTTTAACAGATACTAGGCATACGCATTTGAAATTTTGTTACTGAGTATTTGAGCGATGTGTTTTGCTTCTTTGCCTGTATGCTGTTTTATTTGATGCCTGCATGAGAAACCATTAGCGATAATCGGTTTGTCTTGTTGTGCTTCTATTGCGGGTATTAGCCTTTCGCGCGCCATTAATCGGCTTTTTTCAGCGTTTTCAGCTTCAACTCCATAAGAGCCAGCCATTCCGCAACAGCCAGAGTCGATAAATTCAAAATCGAGTTGTGGAATGTATTTGAGTATTTTGCGCATTGATTTCATTGCGCCTACTGCCTTTTGATGGCAATGCCCGTGAACAAGCACATTGTCTAAATCAACATCATGCATAAATGGGATATCCAAGCGTTTAGTCATGATTTCTTTTGCCAAAAACTCTTCAAATAAAAAAGCGTTTTTTGCCAATTTTTGGGCTGCGGAAGTGTAATCAAAACTATCTGATGGTTGATTGAGATTTAACATGAGATAGTCGTCTCGTAAGCCAAGTATGCAAGACGGCTCTAAGCCTATGATGATCCTATTCGCTTCCATATGCGGGACTAATGCATCAATTAATCGCCAAGCTTGTTTCTGTGCTTGATCGATCATGCCTTGAGCGAGATATGTTCGGCCGCAACACAGCGGTTGATTTGGGTTGGGGTCTGCTTTTGACGGCTTGACAATATGCACTTTATAACCTGCAGAATCCAATACATGGAGGGCAGAGTCTGCAATTTCTGGATTGAAATGGCGTGCAAACGTATCAATAAACAAAACAACTTCAGGCAAATCGGGTTTTACAGAGCGTATTTGCATGGGAGGACTGAAACTTGCGGTCACGGGCTCAGGTAATGTCGAATCTTTAGAAAGACCGAGAAACTTCTCAGTGAGCAATGCCACCACGCTTGAGCGATTGCGCATTTTAATCATGGTGCGCAAAAAGCCGAATCGAGATAGCCATTTGGGAAAGTTAGCGAGTACTAACGACCTAAGCGGAACGCCTTTTGAGCGGTTTCTCTGTGCCAAAAACTCAGATTTTATCATTGCCATGTCAACATTGTTTTCGCACTCGCGCTTACACCCTTTGCATGCAACGCAATCTTTCATTGCCTGCACGAGTGATTCATCTGTTATTGCTTTTTCTGGGAATTGAGCGTTTAACGCTTCTTTTAATAAACGTACTCGACCGCCGGTGGATAGTTCCTTGTTTCCCGTCACTCGAAAAGCAGGGCACATGACGGATTTAGCAGTATGTTCTTCACATTTTTTTGAGTTGATACAGACTGCAACTGCCTTTGCAAAATCACCTCCATGTTTAGGAATGTCGGCGTAGGCATCCCCTAGCCCAGCATCTTTGTAATTAGACCAGTCCAAAAATGTATTGAGATCTTTTTCCATGTGCCCTCGAAGCTTTAAGCAACTCGTATTTTTAATCCAGAAAGCATTGTAATTCATAAACCAGCCGACAGGATAAAATTAAGCAATAATTTCATATGCTTACTTTCTAAAACAATTGTTATAAACCTTACAATACGTCATCAACGATCATTTTTGATGGAAATTAAACGATTCTGTGGATATGCCCTTCAGTCTTTAAGCGATGAAAAGTTCAGTGTTTTCCGCCACTTCCGGTAGCAACTAATGATTGTGGTGGAAACCAATTTAATCAGGCACATTTTGTGCAAAATCACGCTAAAAAGACAATCGGGTAATGGAAGAATAATCAATGAAAATGGTCGTCGGTGGAACTCATATCAGAGAGTTAACAACAAAATTTCCTGAATTGGCACATCTTCAAAAACAGCTTAAATTTGGAAAACGGGCAGAGGTCTCGCTGCAGAGCTTGAGCACGGCGCAACTGCAGCACCTGAGTCAGTTGTACGAACAAGATGATAAAAGTACGCCATTACAAACCGGACAAATCACCGCTATCTACAATGCGATAGCAGCTTCAGACGTCAAATTTGACGAAGGGCAACTGGAAGACGTCTTCTTATCACTGGCTGAGTTTCTTTTTGAAAATTGCATAAATGGCTGGTTATACAAATTCAACACGGCGGGAAGACCTTTACCCTATTTGATATCTAGAATTGATTTCACTCCGCCAAGTGAAGATGAAACGGGCAAAATTTTTCTCGATTTAACGGCTAACACCATGGCAAGAGTGGATACTGTAACCGTGTTAATTACCGAACGAGACTGCGTTGGTAAGTCAATCGCTGAAATTCTCATTACTAAAGGCTTTATAAAAGAAACAGTCTCATTAACTGCCGCTTACCAAGCATCAACAGACCGTTATTTCCAATGGAGAAGTGACTACAGTAAGCAATTTTCAGCGAAGGGTACCGGGATTATTGCTGATGATCCAAACGCAACACATCGAAACAAAGACTGGTCCAGGAAAAGTGTCATTGTCTTATCAAGCGCTGGCGATTGGGCCCGGCTCGTCAATGATGAGGACTTACTTAACGAACGCACGCTTAGTCTGGATTCGGCTGGAGATCCCTTTAAGAAATATCTAAAAAAAGCCGGAAGAAGCACTAAATACAATGAAAAAACGGAACGCGCTATAGAAGCGTTGCAAAGTACTTTATCACCCAGCATGTTTTCGGAGTTACCGGTGCATGGCTATATTTTCATGTTTCATTTAGAACTGCATCAACACGTTTGGGTCCACGTTGATGATATGAAACCTTATGCCTATAAGCCTGACTTAAAGGACAAGTTGATATTGCCGCCTGAGCAAACGGATTTGATTGATATTTTAACGGCTGAAATGGACATGCTAATGGACGATATCGTTGAAGGTAAATCTGGTGGCACGACAGTTTTGTGTGCTGGACCTGCCGGTGTAGGCAAGACATTAACAGCAGAAGTCTATTCTGAGATTATACAACGCCCATTATATCGCGTGCATTCTGGCCAGTTGGGGTTAAGCGTGGCAGAGATGGAAGTTGCGTTGAAAAATGCGCTTACTCGCGCTCAGCGTTGGGGCGCTGTCATGTTAATCGACGAAGCAGATGTGTATATCAAACGTCGAGATGACAACATTGCAGCAAATGCGGTGGTAGGTGTTTTCCTTAGAGTTTTAGAGTACTTCAACGGTTTACTGTTTTTAACAACCAACAGGGTTGCAGATATCGATGAAGCCATCGTATCAAGATGTATAGCAATGATCAGATATTATCCGCCAAGTAGAGAAGACCGCCAGCGAATATGGCAGGTCATGGCAAATCAATTCAATTTAGAATTATCCAATACCATGATCGAAGAACTAGCAGATCGTTATCCAAAGGCAAGTGGTAGAGATATCAAAGGGTTAGCGAAACTAACATCTAAATATTGTTGCCACAAGTCAGTGCAGCCGTCACTAGAGGTGTTTGAAATCTGCAGTGTGTTTAGGGGAATGTCGTCTGCTCAACAGGCTGTCGAAGATTAAACTTTATCTGACCAAGCGGTCTGGACTTCATTTAATATCCTGCAAACTTTGTAAAGGAACAACAAAATGCAAGAAAATATACTGGCATTTAGCGAAAGCGACATAGAGTTTTTTTCTGACCAGACACCTAAAGGCTTAAAGACGTTGCTCCTGCGAGCGAATACGTGTGATGACAATAAAGTCAAGAATGCACTGCTATTGGAAGCAGTAAACCAGTTTAGCGATAATATGGATGCACACATAGCGCTATACAAATTCTATTTTAGAACGGCGCAGTGGTATGACGCTGAGGTTGCCGCGATTAATGCGCTTAAAGTATCAGCGGCAAATGGCGGGTTCGATAGAAACTATCGTAAGCTAACATCAACCACCACTAATTGGTTGTCCGAAAACAGTGCCGCTAGATTTTACCTCTTCACGCTTAAAGCGCTTGGGGTTATTCGTTTGCGAAAAGGAAAAGTGAAAGCTGCTTTATGGCCACTGGAAAAATTAAAAGAGCTAGATCCCTTTGGTGAAATTGGTGGGCTTACATTCTATGACATTGCATTAAGTATTCTTGAGGAAGAGTAAATTGCATCGGCCTTTTTTGCATTGTAGTTAAGAGCGCTGCTCGACTCTATTTAGGTAATATTAAGGTGAGTGCAGAGCACATTTTTAAGCAATGAATAGCCAATGTTCTCATATGACTCTACCAAGCTTACGGGGTTATTTTTAATCGGATATTCTAAATCGACGCCAAAACAGTCTTGTGATTGGCCTGTTGTATAAATGTAGGCTCGAAGTTCAGGTTCATCTTTATTCTTTATATAAACACCTGTGCTATCTGAGTTATCACTGAGATCAATGATGTATTGGTCAGATTCAAATTCTGAGGTTAGCGCAATGAGCATGGTCTTGATATCATTTGCTTTTTTGATGTTCCAAATATTCATCTCGTCTCGCATGTCAGCTTCTTGTCTATCGCTTACTGACAACACTTCTCAATTTCTTTTTCAAGTATATCCAATTCTGGCTTAATGGATGCAATGTCCTTACAACCTGTCTTTATCTTATTATCCACTTTAGATGCGAATGCACTTAAGTCTTTAAACCCAAATAGTTCAGCAGCGCCGGATAAACGATGTGCCCTACTGCTTATTGACGCCACGTTACCATTACTTACATACTCGGTGATTGCTTTCAACTCATTGGGAAGGCTCTTTTTAAATTCTTCAACGAGATCAGACATATCGACATTGCCAAGAATTGATTCTGCGCGGTTAGGCTTCTGATCATTATTAGCTTCCAGATAAGCGCTAATGGTTGAAATAAACAGGCTTCTATCAATAGGTTTTTGAATGTAATTGTCAAACCCAAGTGAAAAGTACTCCTCAACTTCAGTCGCCATTGCATTTGCCGTCAAGGCGATAATGGGTTTAGTGCAGCCGAGTTCTTTCAGTTCCTTATAGGCTTGTAATCCATCTTTTCTGGGCATTTGAATGTCCAACAATATAATATCTGGGTCGTGCTTGGAAAATTGTGCCAGTGCTTCTTCCCCGTCTCGAGCAGTGACGACAGTTAAGCCCATCTTTTTGAGAAGTCGTGCAACCAAACGCCGGTTTTCATCATGGTCTTCTGCGAGTAAAACCGTGCCGCTTAATAATTCTTCCGTGGATAATGTGTCAACTGTTAAATCGTATTGTTCAGCGTCTTTCGCATCATTTGCATCTTTTGTTTCTTTTGCTGGGGAGCGTTCAGGCATTGGCATACTAAAAGTAAATGTACTCCCGCTTCCTAACTTACTTTCAACGCTTATATTTCCTTTCATGAGGGCGGCTAGTTGATTAGATAAATGCAGTCCTAATCCGGAGCCCCCAAAACGCCGTCCAATACTCGTATCACCCTGTGTAAAGCTTTCAAATATTTGGGGCATATGCTCATCACTGATACCCAAGCCAGTGTCTTGTACACGGAAAGTCAGCGTCTCATCACTCATTTCAACGTTAAAGAATACGTGACCTTCCTGCGTGAACTTTACGGCATTCGAAAGCAGGTTGATGAGGATTTGTTTTAACCTCAACCCATCCACTAATACAATGCAAGGGTGAGGTAAATGTTCTTCCAGCGTAAAAGATAAGCCTTTCGCTTTTGCCTGCATCGAAAACATCGTATTAATAGTGCTCAAAAGGCTATGCAAGTCTTGCGGCGCGTTGACTAACTGAAGTTTGTTTTCTTCTATTTTTGTAAGGTCAAGAATGTCATTCAATAATGTAAGTAAATGAATACTACTATCGTGAATCACCCCCAACTCTTTTTTGAGGTCTTGCTGTGAGACTTCGCCGCAAATAATGGCTTCCACCTGCCCAATCACAGTGGTCAAAGGGGTTCTGACTTCGTGGCTCATATTGGCCAAAAATCGCGTTTTAAAGCGATTAGCATCAGCAAGCTTTTTAGATTCCAGCGCAATATCGGCAGTTTTTTCCGCGACTTGTTGTTCCAGTTTCAAGACAGCCAGCTTCTGTCGACGCAAATACAAGGCAAAGCCTGCTAATGCTATCGCAGCATACACTAACATCATCCACCATCGTTGCCAGATGGGCGTGGCTATCGCGATATCAATACTGAGTTCATCAGTAAAATACTGATTATCTTTTAAACGTGCTCTTACGCGAAACACATAATGGCCACCTTTGAGGTTAGTAAACATGGCGGTATTTAATGAACCGTTATTCACCCATCCATCATCAAAACCTGACAGCATGTATTCATACTGTATTTGACTTGCGTTAATAAGATCTAAAGCAGCGAATTCAAACCTTATATTCGTTTGGTTACTCAATAGTGATAAGCCATTTAGCATGACGTCATTTTCAATAAACGTTTTGTCAGAGCCAAGAACATCGAAATTAGTCAAACGGATAGTCTCGGTGGTTTGCGGCGCGACGAATTCATTTGGATCAAAGTAGTGAATACCATCTCTTGTTGAAAAGAAAAGCGTACCATCGGAATGCTTAGTGGGTGAATTTTTATAATACCGAGAACCGGGAAGTCCATCTCTGTTATCAAAGTGATGAAATACCCCGCTTTTTTTGGATAGACGACTGATACCTTCTTTTGTGATTAACCAAAGGTCACCCTGCGCATCTTCTGAAATATGTTGTACAACCCGGTTCTCAATGTCGTTGAAGTAGCTACTGACCAGCTGTCTGTCTCCTGTCATTATATCGACTTGAAATAGGCCAAGACTATTGGCAAGCCAATACACGTTATCGCTGTCTTGATATACTGCGTGAACATAATTGTTTTGATGTTGCCTTTCTGCAGGGCTTTCAGCATATGTAAGCTTTATAAACGTCGAAGAAGTTTCGTCGAAGCGGAACATTTGATTGTCGATTGTCACCCATATATTCATTTCTGCGTCCACAAATGTCATCGTTGCACCTCGAACAAATGTCGATGATTCAATTACATCTTCTACGGCAAAATAATCATATTTGAGGGTGTTGGGATTTATTCTAAATATTGCATAAGTACTCGAAATCCAGATGTTATCTTGGTGATCGGCGCTTAAATCTCGAATGTGGCGCAATCCTGATCTATGTTCTTTAGCAGGTTCAAATGGTATTCGTTCACCTGCATTATTTACTCTGTATGCACTTTGCAGGTTAGCAAGCCAAATTTCATTTTCAGACGTTTGCGCAATGTAATGGACTTCAATCTCTGATGTCGTTTCATTGTTTTCGGTAATTGACTCTATCGCATTTGTTTTTGGGTGCCACTTCTTAAGACCATTTTGATGCGTGCCGACTAAAATAGCGCCATCATATGATGGCTGTAACGCCAGCGCCGATTTTAATTCGGGGTGTTTGACATTAACGACATCATTTATGCGAGTGATTTTATATACGCCCACGCCCTCACAGGATAGCCAAATGGTATCTTGCCGGTCTTGAAATAGCTTTTGTGCACAACTATCGTCAAAACCTAGATTTACTTTTTGCAGTGTTAATTTATCCTGATTAAAAGAGTAAACCCCTGCTTCAGAGGCAACCCAGTAGTCACCCATTTTTGTTTTGAGTATGGAATAAATCGGTCCTAAATCTCGTGATGAATCAACCGGTAACTTTTTAAATGTTGAGCTATTTATATCGAACTTTAATACGCCGTTATCAGTTCCCAAAAACAGCGTCTCGTCATCAGCTACTGCGAGCTGGCGAATCTGGTTTTTCTCCCTTTCAAGATGCTGAGGAAAAGGATAAAAATGCGAGAAGGTATTCGAGTCGAAGTCTAAATAATTAAGCCCATTGTTGGTCGCCAACCAAAGGCCATTGTTATCAACCTGATTAATGTCCCAAATACGAGAACTCGAATTCATTGATGCTTGGGTTCTTTTTTCATATCCAGTTATAAATGGGTATCGAGTGAACTGTTTAGTTGAAGGATTAAAGCGGTTTATCCCTTTACTAAAGGTTCCAAACCATAAATTTCCCTGTTCATCCTCAAACAGAGACTGGACACGTCGCCCGCTTACAGTGTTTTTGTTATTATCAGATTTTATATATTGAACGAACCGTTGTTGGTCGTATTCGTAGTTGATAACGCCCCCACCCCAGCTTCCTATCCATAGGTCTCCTTTTGAATCGATCAGCAGATTGCCAGCATTGTTACGAGGCAGTGAGCTTGAATCATCAGGATCATTTGCAAAGGAGGTGACATGTTCTCCATCGAAGCGCAGAAGACCTTCATGCGCAGTGCCAAACCATAAAAAACCGTGTTTATCTTGTTTTATTGAGAAGATAATTGAGGTCGGGAAACCTTGATTTTGATTGAATAACTCATGTTCAAATTCAGTTGCAAATACATTTATGCAAAACAGCATCAATGCAAGGATTGAGGATAAACCAAGTGGCGTGACAGTATTTTTTCGTTGTCTAAACAAACCAAATCCCTTTGATAACAACATATTGTCAGGTTTTTCGCCCTTAAACAAAAATTGACTGAATTCCTATTAATCCCGAGTGTACTAAACCGTTCAAAACATTGCTACTGTGTTCATTATTTGTAACTAATGTCTTTATTACCCATCGCTCTTTTTACGGCGACTTTTCGGTTATGACCAAACAGTATTTGCCATTGATACAGTGTTTCTCGAGCAAGGATTCGGCTATCTCTTTTACTCCAGGCTTTGTGATAAAACCGCTTGAGGATCTTATTGGTGTCTGGTGAGCGTTCTTTTAATGTTGTCGCCAACTTAATCGCGGCCTGCATCGGATCTTTGTCGATTGACGTGACCAAATTATATTCGAGCGCCGCTTCCGCAGTAACTGGTTCTCCAGTCATTGCCATCAACAATGCGTGATCATTTGCGACATTTTCGATTAATGCTGGCGTCCCACCCATGTCTGGAATAATACCCCATTTTGATTCCATGATAGCAAGTGATGTTTCTGGTGAAGCAATTCTGAAATCTCCTCCAAGGGCAATCTGCATGCCACCACCCCAGCACTTACCATGGAGGACCATAATGACTGGCACTTTTAATTTGCGCCATCCAATGCTCACAAACTGCGCCAAATTTGCATGGCCTGGCCACCACTTCCACAGTAGTTTCAAACCTGTAGATCGATCATGCATTACGGACTTTATATCTAACCCGGTGCAGAAGTTCTCGCCCGCGCCGCTTACGATAACAACGCGGACATTTTTGTTTTTGTTTATTTGCTTGATGGTATTTGCGATTGCGTTAAACATTGGGAAATCTAAAGCATTGTGCTTATCAGGCCTATTCAGCTTAACCATTGCAATGCTGTCTTCGAATCTTAAATCAACGCGTTGTTCGAGTGCCACGATCAAATGTCATGTAAAAGTAAAAATTGAGGTGTTCAGAGCGTAGTGTAGCGCCATAGTTTGAAATCCTTCAAGTAGAATATGTTTAATATAAAAACGCCTGTGCTAGATTTAATGGCTATGAGTCCTTTTACCTCAATCAAAGGCCTGCATGACAACACAAAATAGTGATAAACAGCCCCTATTAAATGAACCGGAAGTGATTCGAATTGCTGTGATCGGTGATCTGCATGCAGCTTGGGATCAGTATGATGTGCATTACTTTAATAACAGTAATTACGACCTGCTTTTTTTCACCGGCGACCTTGGAAGTGGAAGTCCCGGTAATAGCTTAAACATTGCCAAGAGTCTGTCTGAACTGGTTAAACCTACACTTATAATGCCGGGTAACAATGATGTTTCAGACGCGGCACAAATAGCCGCTGAATTTGCCCATCAAAAAGGGATGGAAAGCCTTTTTGGTATTGAGCAGAGACATCGCAGTAACAGCAAATCACCAGACGTACGATTTTGTGGTTATAGCCATGAAAGCTTGAGTTGTGCTAACACAAAAATTGCATTGATTGCAGCTCGACCCTACAGCTTGGGCGGCCCAGATATAAGTTTTTCTGAGGAATTGGACGTAGAATTCGGAGTAAAAACACTAGCTGAATCCAAGGCATTATTAGAACAGCTAATCGTCAATGCTGAGGCTGATCACATTATTTTTCTTGCTCATAACGGTCCTTTTGGTCTTGGAGCCAATGAAAATGATATGTGGGGTTGTGACTTTAAATCTGACGGCGGAGATTGGGGAGATACCGATTTACAACATGCCATATCGTTTGCGTTATCTATTGGAAAAAAGGTCCTGGCAGTGATTGGTGGGCATATGCACTTAAAGACTAAATCAGGCTCTTACCGGCCCTGGCTAATCGTTGATAAAGCAACGCACGTTCGATATATCAATGCTTCGTTGGTCCCGAGAATTTTCAGTAAAACTGGCACAGTAAAACGTCATCACGTTTCCCTTGAACTTAGAGGTGCAAATTTACAAGTCAGCCAAGTGTTTGTTGAAACCTGAACAATAGAATTCATTTAGCAAATAAGCAGCACTAATAGCATCGTTTATCACTAGTTAGCGCTCATTAAGCAACACGCGTGCTCGTTTATCAGAAATACCGAACCACTCTGCGATAACACAAAGTGTGTCCATCTCTTCGGTAGCTACGGTGTCATCAGCCAATGCTACAGCAGCGGCTAGTCTGAAAGCCGCCTCTCGATCCTGTTTATCAGCGGACATATGATTTCCAATTATTTGCAAACGCGAATGAGGATCTATCGTTGTTAATCTTGCGGTAAAACGCTCTAACATCATTTCAAAATCTGCTTGACGCAAAAGTCCATTAGTAAGCAAATCCATAGCATTTTTGATTGCTAAGCATTCTCTCTTTTCTGCGCCGCCATCAGCCATCATCATTAAAAACATTGTTTCCAAGAAGGGTTCTATCCGAGCCATTGATGCGATCGCTTGGCCAGTTTGATTTGATTTTTTGCCACTGTTTTCATCGATTGATTCCAAGCGTTGCTTTTGCTCTAGCAGCTTGTCTTTTATTTGTCGTATTCTTGAAGTATCAATGTTCATGATTAATTCGCATCAATTTGTAAGTATATTTCCTTTGCGACAAGTTCCAACTAACATCAGCCTATTTAAGGTTGAGCGCTTTCATGTAAAACGTTTTGAACATTGAAACGGTTTCTTGCTCATCCATGTTTTTCTTTCTTGCGAATCGTCGAGCCATTTGAGATAGTGAGTGCTTACCATCATTTAAAGACAATATTTCATTATATGTTTTGTAAGAAAAGGCCGTATTTTTGATGTCGTTGGATAGCGGCACATTGACCGAAGTGTCTAGTATCCACTCTGGCAAATGTTGCAAGCCACCGTCGGCTTTCACATCCGATACTTTTTTCGCTCGCCAGCACCAAATATTCTCCATCCGCCAGCCTGCGTTATAGGGGGATTTCAAATAGGGCATCTCTTTTTGTTCAAGACGTTCAATCTTAAAACCACAAGCTTCTGCAATCGCTTCCATTTCTCCAATTGCATAGCATAGAGAGTCTCGCCCTTGACTAAATACAAGGCTGCCAAAATTAACCCAATAACCTCCGATATCTAAATAATGATTCAATGAACGCAGAAATATTTTCAATTCAAAAGGCTGTATATCGATTAACCACGGTGTAACTATGACATCCATACTTTTCGCTTTGATTGCCGGTTTTGCAGCGTCTGAAAACAATAAATAAAGGTTTTCTGGTTTGTGTTCCATGCGTGGAATTTTGTGGTGAATAGCCACATTATCAGCTGCTTTGGGTTGCATGGGAAATTCCACTATCTCAAGGCCACTTTCGTGGAGAATACGCTGTGCAGAAAAAAGCAGCATGGGATTTATGTCATTGGCAACGGTCATTGAAGGCGTTAAATTGATGTGCAAATCATACGCTAATCGGCAGGCACCAGCCCCAACGATAAGAAGTTTGTCAGTGTCTTTTTTTTCTAATGTATCGATAATCAAATTACAACTGAGTTCATTCTCTTCTTCACCCCAGACCCAATCGCGATAGAGATTCGCTTCATAGCTGAGTAAGTTCTGAGTATTAGGTGCGCGATCACTTAATGCATCGTAGATGGGTTTACTCGCGACTTTAGTTGTCACAATTGGAGATATTAAATCAGTGACCTGCTCAAGGAATGCGCGTTTACCATCTAACACGCGATTAAGTCGGTCATGGGTTATGGTATCAGCTTGAGATAAGTCATTCTCCAGTGCATCAATTTCTGCCGTAATCACTTTGTAAAAATGGTTGAGCTTAACACTCCAGTCAACCATCGAATGGAGAGGATTTGGGTGTAACCAAGGAATGCCATTCATCAGTGGGTAATGTTCATGTGATGTTGATGACACTAACTGATTGTCTTGAAACGCTAGACTTTCTCCCGTTTTAGGGCATTGCAGGATGTCAATGAAATTAGGATCGGGCATTTTACATAACATGTCATTGTCGTTAATGTGGATATCGGCAAACTGCATACTTCCCGAAGTTCTTTCCCCATTGCGCAGGGGCAGTTGTTGCAGCGTGATAAACCTTCCTAGGTGCTATAGCCGAAAATAAAGACGCTCAAGCACTTCCCTGTGGCGCTTTGCAAAAAACATCCATGTTTTTTGAAACTTTATTTTCGGCTATAGCTCCTAGGAAGAATCTCGACACATTTGCAGGCTGATAAGCTTGCGCAAAGTGCAGAAGGGCGCTAAATACGCCCGTTCACAATCGGTTGAAACGCAGTAAGTGAATCCATCAGTGCGGCATTACCTAGGCCATGATTAGGAAGCACTTCAGACATGCGCCCCTGTTCACCGTGTAGTGCAAGATAATTAAGCACAACGGTTTCCACTAGTAGATTGACGTTGTTAGCTGCGGGTGAGGAGGCTGTCTCGACTGAACCGTCACGTCGCATAAAGCCTATTTGCTGATGTTGGGCTTGCGTCGTTGCATCGGCACCAATCAGTTGCGGTGGGCCTCCTGGGTTGTAGACAAGGAAAAATGAACCTGCAGTAGAAGAGTTGTCTCCTGTCCACACGCCTTTTCCTCTGCCATCTATCGAATCGTCAATCATGCCATTACTTGATAGAGAGCCATCACTGTAGACGTACATCATCAGCGGCATGCCAACGCGAGCTGCATACTCAAGGCAAGCGCCCATGCATCTGCCAGCTCTTAAATCTCTTACTTCGCCCGTTGCGCGGTTGCCCGTATGATAATCGTAACCGCCCATGGTGATGCTGCCAGCGCCTGCAAAGCCATTGATGACCAGTTTCATAACCGACGCTGTTTTTCTGAATTCTCCATCGCTGTCTAATTCTTCTTGGGTGAAAATCCCACCTGCGCCGACGATATCTGGGTCAAGAGCAGGATCTAGCGTACTAGGATCGCCAAATCTGTCTGTAATATTGGCACTTTTAACATAGCCACATCTAACGAGATCTTTCACCACATCGTCAGAGCTGATTCCCGTGTCTACTCGATTAAGCTTCAGGTCGCTGATGCGTTGAATGGACTCCATTACCGCAACGGAATCATCCTGACTCAACAAGCCGACTAAATCTCCTGTGTCGACCAAACCTGTCACATCTGAGGGCCTGTCTATTTTTGTCGGCCGCTTGCTTTCGTCGATCATGGCAAAAGGCGCAAGCGAGTTAGCGCCAGAGTCAGAGCTTCTTGATCCTATCAACGTCAAAAGCGAACCGTCTGCACCTGCCTTATTAATGCCATACAACGGACTATGCGGATTGTTGCCTGTATCATTTTCAGATCTCGCCGGGATCACTGCGCCATTTATATTGGCGCGATTAGTAACGGATACCTTTTCTAACATACCTCTTAAAAACGCACTGTCTGAGTGAAAAGCCAATCCAAGTTCTTGGTTGATAAAATCCGACAGACCAGTTTCGGGGTTGGCGACCGAAGGTACCATATCTCCAGGCAACCCTTGGCGTGAGTACCCTTGCGTGCTGATAAAGTCAAGTTGACCACCTCGACCACCAATTAATACATTCGAACCTGCCATATTTGCGCCACCGGCTAAATCAAAGGTGATAAATGGAATTTTTCCAGCGCCAAGCGTATCGATTCCGCAGGTCTGCTTCAATGCTTCAAGATCCGGTGATAGCGCAGCGCCTGCCTTTCTCGGGTTGGCAAATAAACCAAGTGCAGAAGTCCCCATAACCACACCAGCGCCAGCACAAAACCCTTGCGATATAAATTCCCTTCGTGTCAACGGCTTTCCATGACCTTCCAGAATCAAGGGTTGATCTTTATCATGCACCTTTGGAATACTTGGTTTGCGCGCCTTATTAAATGATGAGGCAAAACTATACGTCTTTTTCATTTTTCTCACTCCTACTGCACGGTAACTGATGCACTACCCAAAACAGCGGCACAGGTAGCTTTCACAACGTTCGTTGTTGTATTGGTTGAACAGGTATTATTGGATGAACAGACTGCTAATCTGTCTATCAACCCACTCAGCTCATCTGCAACGCTCGCTGCGTCAGGTTGGGTTGCGATTTGATCCCCTAGCATGCGTTGTACAACAGGCTGCACAATCGCGGTTTTCATCGGTTGGTCAAACCCATTATTAGCATTGTGCGAAAAGTCCATATTAGGGAAATAACTAGCACGCAATTGCGTGTTTTCGACAAGTGCATCGCAGTATTTAATCGCTAATTGCGTAATAGCCATTTGATTAGCCGTTACAAAGCTTCCAATTCTGGTAACGGTAGGTAATTGTTGTCGAAGGGTGTTGTAGGTCTCCAATACGTCAGGCTGACGGGGGTCGACGTCTGTTAACACCGCCATGCTTGCGTTAATTTCAGCGAAGTGTCTGATGCCAATTTCGCTTTGTGCTTCAATATCAATTGGTGCGGCTGCAGTAGGTGTTTCGGCCGGAATACGCAATGATGCCATGTTATTTATGGTATCAAACGTGAGGAAAAACTCGTCTAGTTCTGGACCTTTTTGCACAGGGATAATGGTTGCCTGACGCGACAATAAGTGTCCGCCTAGGTCATTGGTTGAACGATTAGCTGTTGATGAATCCAACGTTGCAAAGACTTGGCCAGAGCTTTCTTCCCGCCCATTTATGCCGATGCGCATACCGGAAAGTCTGATATCACTAGTATCAACTGTTTCATTGAGACTGATGATAAAGGGTTGATTGAACAAGTAGCTATAACTATCAAATTGGCTGACTTCAAATACCACATAGGTTTCGGGTTGGTCGACGACATCTGAGACACCGAACATAACAAAAAAGCGTTGCCCTATTCCCGCATCGAAATTACTCGTAATTTGCTCTTGTGTGAGCGTTCGATTGTGAATAGCAACCATGCGAACGGTCCCTTCAAATGGGAAGCGACCACTGACTTCACTGCCAATGACAAAAGCGAAACTGTCATCCCAATCGTTAAGGAGTGTCGGCTCGATAGCATCTGCATCATCGGTGAATTCACCGTTTACAAAGATCTGACGACCATTGACGCCATCATAGTTGATGACGACATGCTGTAACGCTGCTTGAAGATCTTCATCGGCGTCACGGGTACTGAGTGATGGATCGCCATTGGCATCGGTATTGTCATTGCGGACTAGAAAATCATAGTTATATAGCGTCTGGCCCAACATAAAATTGCGTCTATCATCTCCGCCAGAGTATGAAATGATGCGCGCAGGTCCTTCTTGTGTGACATTAGCCGGTGCTATCCACGTTTCTATTGAAAACTCACCTGTAGCGGTTAACAAATCATGCAATTTTCGGCTATTGGCAGTAGAACCTTGCGCCTTGCCTCCGCGTAGCTGAATACCCCAGCCACCAACCCAGTCAAAATCGCCGGATAACGTTAGGTCGAGTAACGGAGACACGCCACTAGTATCGTAGGCAATATTGCCGAAGCCCGTTTGGAATTCCCATTTTGCAATTACATTGGTTTCAAACCGACCTCCACCACTTGCGAGAACTCCCTCAAATAGCGATGTTGCGTTTGAAGCAACAAGATTGGCATCCAACTGGGTTTCTGGAATAGCATCAGACATCGCCTGTATGGCGGTTGCCATTTGCGCAGCATCGGTTTGGCAATCATCCCAACAACCATGGAATTCGTCCCGTAGTCTGGCAACAACTCTAGAGTCAGTAGGAATATCAAGATTGAGTTTTGAGATGGAAGCTAGATAGGCTTCGCCTACATCGCTGCTGCCGATATAGGGCGAGATAGGTATTGCTGCACTGCCCTCGTGACATTCGCTGCAATATGTTTCGAGTAACGGATGCACGTTTTGCGTGAATAAATCAGGGCTCTCCGGAAAGTTTTTGTTTGCACCTACTTCCCTGGCAACCGGCGCTTCAAGTACAATTTCATTGGCGGTTTGGTCAACACTTAGCCAAGATTCAATCCACGTTTCCATATTGCCAGTACATGCTGAAATTGATGCTGCCCAACAGTTATGCCCACCAGCGACTTTAGTGATTAAAAGCGATTGTGCGGGGTCGTCTCGATTCACGAGTGTGTTGGTAATCGTGTAGGCTTCATTAATGTCATCGTTTCGTACAAAAAACGGCGCTTGATTCCCTTGCACATGACAAGCTCCACACTTGGTAGTATCAGCGAGATTATCCCAAACATTGAGTTTGAAATTTTGAACATCATCGGTCTGTGGTGCAGGTCCATTATAGTTTTCAACGGTTTGCGTATTAGGCGGTGGCAGCGGTAATGGTTGGACATCCGTTTCACTTCCACCGCAGCCAACGAGCACAAGCAAGACAACAACTAATAGCGGGGTTTTTACATGCGTATGTGTGAGATTCAGCATGACTATTCTCCCTTACAGTAATTTGCAGTTGCAGCGAAAACGGGCTTCATTAAATACCCGTTTTGCATAAAGTCTTGCGTGATATTGTCTATCGCACTTCTATCTGCTGAGTCTTGCGGGGAACGAAGACAGACGTTTTCAAACACTTTTGTTACTTGGCACTGTGCGAATTTTTGGCTGTTAGCTAACTCGTCACCCATTGTTTTGGCACCGTAGCCATAGCCTTGCAATTGCTGTGACCATCCAAGCGTTTGATTGATGCCATCGCGCCAGTAATTGTCCCAGCGGTCATCTTCGATGATATAGCCACCGATAAAGTTGTTCTCATTGATGCGGTGTTTAAAGGTTACACGCGAACCAGTTCGTTCATCTGTCATGCCTTCACTGTTATAAGACAGGCGGCCATCGCTTCCATCTTCCGCTGAGTATTCATAATTGTAATAAGCGAAAGCTTGCGCTAACGGGTCCATTCCGCTGTGGCATCCAACGCATGAGTTAGCAAAAATGCGTGAATCACCGCCTGGACTTCGGCTTAAGTCTTGTCGTATGCGATCAGGAGGCAGACTTGTGTCTTTAAGTGCTTCCAAGTCTGTGCAAAGGTGATGAATGAGCGTAAATCGAAGCATTGCGCGATTTGTGCCATCTATAAAGTACGCTTTTGCAGCTGCGCGTGTTGTCATCACCCCAGCGGTTGCGTATGCGGGAAGACCAGTTACTGAAGATTGTGTTGTTCTAACAAGTGAGGCGGAAAGGTCAACCCCATTATTTTCAAGACTTTCGTAGTGATTGTTGTTGGATACAGAGTATGCGGGTATGCCACTTACACCTTCAGCTACATATAAAATATCGCCACTTAAGATCTGCCTAAAGTCAACGTCATCACGAACAATGCCTATCACGGTTGAGGTATAGTCATTCAATGGGACAAAGATATCCGAATCTTCATTGGTCCAAGGGGATATCCAATTTTTGAGTGTGACGTTGTAAAAATTTGGATTTTCCATCGCAACATTCGCAGCATCTATAGGTCGTCCTGCATCAATTAGTGAGGACATCTCAGATAGCACGCTATCTGTTGGCGGGACGCCGGCTAACCGGTCGTGCATGCGTTTGGCTTGTGAATTGCTGTCTGCATGTAATGATGTTGAAAAAGCGATCGCTAAGATCACGCTGTATGCGCTTTTGGCAAAAATACTGCGCGATGCAGTTTTGACATGTTTAAACGAGTTTTTTGTAGAATGCATAAAGATTCCCTCGGGATTTGCCCTTCCCTCGGTTTATATCAAACATCCGTACCTAAGTTAGTTATCAACCTCAAGCCGAAGGTGTTTGAAAAAATAACTAAAGTTTGAAAAATTACAGTATGAAAGTATGTGGTTTTTTGACACAAATGCTTGGATGACCTAACTTTTTCAACCAAAATCGTGAATTGAGCTTAGGTATTGGATACACTTACGTTGTTAATAAAAAGTATTACTTTTCGTCTTATTGCTTATAATATGGCGCTGCTTATTTTATTTTGTGTATACTTTTATAAGAAAAATTGCAAACAAAGGAAATTAGACAATGAAAACAGTTTTAAAAATCACGCTTCTTGCAGCTGCGGTAACGCTCGCTAACGCTTGTGCAAAACAAGAAGAAGAAAAAATAGAAGATGTAGTTGAGCCAATTGAAACTACAGCAGAAGAGGCGGCTGATGCAGCGGCAGAAACTTCTGAAGGTATTGTCGCTGGTGCTGCAGGATTAGTCGATAGTGCAAGTGAAACGATTAGTGACGTTGCTGAAGGTGCTGGCGATGTCGTAAGTGATGTTACCGAATCTGCTTCTGACGTTGTTAGTGATGTTACAGAGTCTGCATCTGATGTTGTGAGCGACGTAACTGAGTCTGCGTCTGGCATGCTTGAAGATGGTAAGGACAAGCTGACTGAAATGGTCGAAGGTGCTGAAGATGCCGCTGCTGACGCAGAAGAGGAGGTGGAAGAAGCTGTAGAAGAAGGCGGTAATGGATAAACATTAATCCGAATCTGTCTTATTAGATGATTTAAAATTTAGTTCACCATCTCATACCTGTTATATGAGGTGGTGGGCTCACGCTACAGCCGCTTTATTTACTAACGCAATTTAGTAGCATTTTTTTTAATTAATTCGAAATAATTGCTAAGTAAGCACGCATCATTACCGCATTCGTAATAGATATAACCATCGCCACACATTCACTATCGAAACAAGTGCGCCCGCGACATAGGTCAGCGCCGCTGCTAATAATATCTTTTTTGCAATCGCAAGCTGTGTTGCATCGAGATACTGCCCATCTTCAAGTATCGGAAGTGCTTTATTGAAGCTCGCGTCCATTTCTACCGGAAGCGTCACAAGATGCACAACAACACCCAACAACATGCTTGCAACCCCAATCGCTATCATCGCAAATCCGACACCCGGAGAACGTGTTATTAAAGCCACAATCGGCATTACAACAAAGGCAACACTGCCGGCGCGTTCAGCCGACGCTGCCAGTTTTGCCAGTCGCGTGCGAAAGCTTAAAAGGTTATGGCCTTCGTGATGCTGCACGGCATGGCCAATTTCATGAGCAGCAACTGCAACTGCGCTAAGGGAGCGCCCGTCCATGAACTGTGGACTTAGTCGAACTGTCTTATTTACAGGATCATAGTGATCGCCCGCCTCGGTCGTTTCAAGTGATGCCTTTAGATTAAATCTATCAATTAAATGCTGTGCAAGTTCTCCGCCTGTGCCTTGAAGATTAGGTGATTCTACGGAATATTTTTTGATAATATGCTTTACCCACAGGCTTGGGCCAACGACAAGCAGTAGAAAAAGTGCAATTAAGATAAGAAAAATCATATTATTGGGGTATCTCCGCTATCATAAAATTTATCGTCAACATATTTATCTCATGCAAATTGAAAGTAATACCGCTTTTCTTTTTACGTCTTGGCATCCAATAGTGGCGCTTCGAAGACACCTAAAATCAGACAAACCCGCTCCCAATGTCGTCATCAATCCACACGACAAGTAACAGTGCTAGTCACCTACCCGCACTCACTGGCGTAAGATTTTTCGCCATTTATCATATATTTATGTATCACATATGGGCGGTATACACGTATTACAGTGGAAAGTCAGATGCAACCCAAGGATTATTCAATTCTTTAAATTACGCACCTCAGTGGATAATGACCATTTTATCCAATGGATGGGTGTCAACGAGCTTTTTCTTTATGTTGTCGGGCTTTATTTTGGCGCATGTTTATTGGCCAAAAGACAATGAAAAAGCGGTAGAAAAACGCGCGTTTTGGATCCATCGGGCCGCACGCATATACCCTATGCATCTCATCGTGCTTGCTGTATTGATTTTTCAAAAATCAAGTATGTTGCTGTCTGAAGGCGTCCCAATTGCCGGTCTTGTCTTTTCTGCTATCTTCAATGCAGCGTTACTGCAAGCTTGGATCCCTTATTTTGTGCCGATCTGGAGTTGGCCAGCTTGGACGATTTCTGTCGTAGTTTTTTTATATTTTCTATTTCCTTTTATCGTCGATAGGTTAAACAAATTAACGTTGTTGCAGCAACGCTTTTTACTGGTTTTGTTGCCCTTTTGCTCAGCGATCCCCGCTGTGATTTATTTTTTAACTATGCATAATGCGCAAGGTTGGCATCAGTATATTGAAATCTTTTTCACGAATTTTCCATTGTTTTGGATACCGTATTTCATATTTGGCATGTTGTTAACGCGCGTCTTTAAGATAGACAAACCGAAAAAAACAAAACACGCGCGTTTTCCAATTTCAATGGGCGATTTAGGCATCATTTTGTTAATCGCACTCACATGTGTTCCTCATTACAATACATCATTGTTATATGGACTTCGTTTTTTCCTTCTTATGCCTGTGTACATGATCATCATTATTGATCTTGCACGTGATAACGGTTTTTTTGCAAAACTATTGTCATTTCCTATCGCCGAAAAATTTGGCGAAATCGGATACTCTATTTTTATATGGCAAGCCGTGATTCTTGCCCTGGCTTTTTCTAGCATTGCACTGTATCCACAGATTGGTGATTATCAGTTAATTATTGCAATGGTTGGTATAGTTGCACTTTCGTTTGTAAGTACCTATTTACTTGAAAAGCCAATAGCAAGGCTAATTAAAGCGAAACTTCGATAGCGTTTGTTATTGGAAAAGGGCTTAGAAGACCAGAGAGATTAATGCCGTTATTCCATTATTTTACCGTTGATTTCATCTGCTAAATCAATATTTCGCGGAGTTTTTTGCAAATAACTGTAACGAAATTCTGCGTAAATACATCTTTATAATATAGAACTTACAACAATAAATTTGGCTATGTTCCCGTTAATTGTTGTTTAGTTGATAAGCATTTGGTTTGCAGTTGATTATAGGATTAAGACATTTGAAAGCTTCGAATTCATGGATGAATTCGCAGAGCGCCCAGGGATTGGGTTTACAGCGACTTTCAAATGTCTTAATCCTATAATTAA
>DDLV01000052.1 GCA_002340325.1 Glaciecola sp. UBA2563
TACAAAGGCAAAATGTCCACGCTAGACTCCCTCGCCACACTTGCTTGCGATCAGCGTCGTTCTAAATTCTTCACCCGGGAATTAATATTCGCACTAAAACTCATGGATAAAGAAGGGTTAGAGAAATCAAAAATGGTCGGCTCTTGGGCAGGCGCAATGGGACATACGCAATTCATGCCGTCTTCATACACCAATTACGCCATTGATGGTGACGGTGATGGACGCGCTGATTTATGGGAAAGTGAAAAGGATGCCTTAACCAGCGCGGCGAATTTTTTGCAGCGACTAGGCTGGAAATCAGGTTTACGCTGGGGCCGTGAAGTGACATTGCCGCCGAACTTTGATTATAGTTTGGCGAATACCGGAAAGAGAACCCTCAGAGAATGGCGTTCTCTCGGTATTACACGAACGGACAACTCATCATTGGGAGCCTTGGATATAAAAGCAAAACTCATAGTGCCTTCAGGGCATAAGGGGCCGGCATTTTTGGCCTATGATAATTTTAACGTTATTAAAAGGTGGAACAACTCAGAGTTTTATGCAATTGCCGTAGGGAGGCTGGCAACTCGAATAAAAGGCGGAACGCCACTACATAAAGCATTACCTGAAGTCAGCACTTTCAGTATTGCAAACATGGCGCAAATTCAGCGCAGACTCAATAAATTGGGGTTTGATGTAGGAGGAGCAGATGGCATTATGGGACCCGCAACTCGAGATGGGATCAGGAAATTTCAGGCGGCAAATGCGCTGGTTGCCGATGGATTCCCATCAAACGAAACGCTAGCATTATTAGATAAGTTATACAGCGACACAAATAGTTAAGCGTTTGCTATTTCTAAAACAAACATAGGCGCCAGCTAGCCAAAAAGAAAAAGCCCATAATGGGCTTTTTCTATGCGTGTGTTCCTATTTCTTATCGAATTGTTCTCCTTGCAGAGATTTTCGATAAAAAACGCTTTAATACATGTGTTGACCACCGTTGATAGAAATAGTCGAACCAGTGATAAAGCTAGATTCATCATCAATTAAAAACATACAGCTATTTGCGATATCTTCAGGGCGACCTAGTCTTCCTACAGGGATAGTGCCAATGATTTTTTTCAATACATCTTCTGGAACAGCGCGCACCATATCAGTATCAACATAACCTGGTGCAATCGCGTTAACAGTAATACCTTTCGCTGCATTCTCAAGCGCTAGTGCTTTAGTAAAACCATGAATACCTGATTTAGCTGCTGCATAGTTAACTTGACCATATTGACCTGCTTGTCCATTAACTGAGCCTACATTTACGATACGGCCAAAGCCTCTTTCTCGCATTCCTTCGATGACTGCTTTACAAGTATTGAAACAAGAAGCCAAGTTAGTCTGAATAACCGCATCCCACTTTTCGAAACTCATTCTATGCATGGTTCCGTCTCTTGTGATACCGGCATTGTTGATCAAAACTTCTACAGGCCCAATAGTCTCTTCAATTTGCTTGACTGCTGCTTGCACAGCATCAAAATCTGAAACGTCAAACTTTACTGCTGCTATACCTGTGCGCTCGGTAAAAGCAGCCGCAGCAGCATCGTTACCACCGTAATTCGCTACTGGTGTATAGCCTTTTTCTTTAAGTGTTGTACAGATGGCTTCGCCTATCCCTCTAGTACCGCCGGTTACTAATGCTACTCTTGACATGAGAAAACTTCCTATAATGTTTGAATTATTACTCGTAAAAATGAACGACTATCTAAGTGAGTACTTTTATATACCCTTAAATTCAAAGAGTTAATTCTACTTTAGTTGGACTGTTTACATTTAATGTACAAATGCATGACTGAGAACAACTTTTTGTCGAAATTTTAATTTCGAAGTAACTGCAGTTCTTCAAACGTTTGCTCAACTGCCCCTGCGTTTGAAGTAAGTAAGTTTGATCCTGATAGCCCCTTACTTTTTGCTAATTCACTGTCTGCGGCGAGAAGTTGAAAAGTACTGGTCATTTGTTCCGGCGTCTCACAAATCGTCAACGCGCCTGATGTTTCGAGCAGTTTACAGATTTCAGGATTATTAAAAATACTCGGCCCCATTGCCATTGGCTTGGAATAGAGCGCGCATTCGAGCGCATTATGTCCACCTTTTTCTGCAAAGCTACCACCAATAAAGGCGTAATCGCAAAGCGAATAACAGGCTTTTAACCACCCCATAGCATCAATAACCCATATTTCGCATTGCATAAATTGACCTGACAACGCTTCACTGAACTTGCCCACTGAATAACCAGTTGCTTTACAAAGTGCATAGACGTCATCAAAACGGTGTGGATGCCTAGGTACAATGAGTAACGTTAATTTACCGTTTTCTCGTCGTAAACTTGAAAATGTATCAAGCAAAAGCTGCTCTTCAGGATCATGGGTACTTGCCCCTAAAAGAATTTGATACTGATTAACCTCTACGTATTTTGACAGTTCGTTTGCCTTATCGACGTCTGAATCACTTGCTTTCAAATCAAACTTGATATTATTGGTCAGGCGTAACCTTGCGCGATAAACACCTATTAGAAGAAAATTATCAAATGACAACGGACTTTGCGCGCAGATGACGTCAAACTTTCTAAGTGTATGTTTATAAAGACCACGTAACCTTATGTAAGTAGGTAATGATTTACTGCTTATGCGGCCATTAATAAGCAATAATGCAATCTTCTTCTTGAAGGCTTTGTGAATCAAGTTCGGCCAAAATTCAACTTCAGTGATGACCAATACTTTGGGAGAAAGATGATTCAAAAACCGACTAATGATGATGGGGATATCAAATGGCAAAAAGCAATGCTGAACGCTTTTTTTAAATAGCTTTTTTGCCAACACAGCACCCGTAATAGAGGTCGTAGAAATCGTGATTTGTAATGTGTTGTCTTCGGACATAAGTTTGTCAATTAGCGGAGCCGCAACATTGACTTCCCCTACCGATGCGCAGTGAAAAAGCATATCGGTCTTTGCGACTTCCTTTGGGATTAAACCAAACCGTTCGAAAACGCTTCTTCCTGTTAATTCTGGCTCATTTGCATTTTTGAAAATTTTTTTTCGCAAGAAAAATAAAATAATAGGCAAAAATACTATGAGCAGAGCAGTATAGCTCCACAAAAAGAGTATGTGGTACCAAGGATATCTAATGTTTACAGTCATAAATAAATCAATAGGTTTGCCGATACACAACAAATGAGTAAGGTATTATTAACGTGATTAAGTCTTCAACATGTCGCCGATGATTGACGCTAAACGCACCATGCTAGTTCTACTTCGTGAGCTCGTTGGTTGCAACATAGTTCGGATGCAAAGCGGCAATGAATGCATTTTCGATAAGATAACGTGTAGCCCTATCAACGAAGAACAAGTTGATTCGCTAATTGGCTCATCCAATAACACGACAACCAAGCGTTCAGACTCGTTTGATAGTTTAGATCTTGAATTTACACTTTTCCATCACAGATATGCGCAAATCGCTATTGTACGACAAGACGATAGAACTGCGTCTAATGATAACTCTAATCGCAAGAAAGTGTCTTCATTACAACAACGCTTCATCGAAGTGACACTAGATCTTTTTTGCGATAGCACATTTGAAAAATGGTTTATTTCATTCGTGCAGGGAAAAAACAACCAGTGTGCAAACGTGTCAAAAATGAAATTAGCCTTGTCTACCATCGTGCAAAGCTATGTCATTTTTAACGATTATCAAAAATACACGGAAGATAGTTTAACAAATCTTCACAGCCGTACAGCATTACAATCGATTGTTGACGCAAATATCAAAAATGGCGACATTGCGTTATGCATGATCCATTGTCAAGATTTTCAAGGTGTAAATCGTAAATTCGGACAGGCACAAGGTGATGTGGTTCTTAATGAAATCGCACAAATAATCGATCGAAACACAAGAGATGATGATGTTACATGTCGGTTTGGAGGCGCCCTTTTTGGTGTCGCTATGCACTTAGAAAATCTAAAGGATTGTCAAACCATCACCAGTAACCTTCATCTCGCGCTTCAATCGAAGACGTTTTTAGACAATGCATTGCGACTTAGATTTAATATTGGTGCTGCATTACTCAGCCCTACTGCGTTAACAACCGATGACCATTCCCCATCTAGTGTGCTTATTGCGCGCGCGGAACAAGGACTTAGAGCAGCGCAAGCGGCAGATACCCCATCATTTGTGATTTGGGAACAAGGGAAGTTTTTACATGATGAGCAAGAATTTAATCATCTAGGCGGCATCTTTACGCCTGACAACGTTACCAATTATAGAAATATGTTACTGCTTTGGGACATATCATCCGTCATCGCAGATGAACATTCATTCGACAATTTAGTATCTAATGTAATAGAACGCCTTGCATATACATTTGAATTTAGTTTTGCGGGTGTGTTCTCGTCAGATTTGAATAATCACCACAACATTACTGTAAACACTGACGACATAGATAACATTAAAAAAGTACAGGTAAAATCGCTGTCGTTTTGCAATGAGCTTATAGAAGCAAAAACAAAAGCTGATGAATCAAAAAAGCCGATAGAACACCAAATTGGCGATATGCGATGTTTGTTGATACCTCTCGGCACCCAGCTCGATGAATGCTTTTTTATAATGGGGAAAGAACAAAAATTTGATTTAACGAGAGACTCTATTTTATTGTTTGCTGGTTTTGCACGCCAAATCGGTAAAGCGTTAAACCGAAGTCTTCTGGAAGAGCAGCTAAACCGAAAATTAGAAGCTGAAAATGCCAACTTGGTGAAAGAACTCAATGAATTAAAGTTGGGTTTGAAATCAAACGCGTTAATTTACAAATCAGATGCCATGCAACACCTCCTGAAACAGACCAAGCGCGCTGCGCAAACTGACACGACTGTACTCATTACAGGGGAGAGTGGCACGGGCAAAGAGAAACTCATCCATGCATTGCACAGTCTAAGCAATAGAAACCATAAACCCCCGATTATTGTTGATTGTGGTTCGATACCTGAAACGCTTATCGAATCAGAGCTATTCGGGCACGTAAAAGGCGCTTTCACAGGTGCAAGCAAAGACAAAAAAGGTAAAATTCTAGCCGCTGATGGTGGCGTCTTGGTGCTTGATGAAATCGGCGAACTACCGCTTTTAATGCAGCCAAAACTACTGCGATTCGTGCAAGAAAAGCACTTTACGCCTATTGGAAGTACAAAGCCAATTTCGGTGGATGTTAAAATCGTCGCTGTTACAAACAGGAATTTACTAGATGAAGCGGAAAGAGGAAACTTTAGGAAAGATTTGTACTATCGGTTGAATGTCATCACGCTAAACAACCCACCGCTGCGAGAACGAACAAGCGACATTGAAATATTATCCAAACACTTTGTCAAAAAATTCTGCCATCAATATGAACTAACAAACAGGTATTTATCCGATATAACCATTGAAAGTATGAAAGACTACCTCTGGCCAGGAAATATCAGGCAGCTTGAAAACCGTATAATGCAGGCGTGTTTACTCAGTCAAAATGAAGAGATCACCTTGAGCGAACTAAACCTTGATCCCGCTGAAAAGTTGAAGTCGCATGAGATAAACAATATTCAACAAAACCCGTCTACAGGCAACTTAGACATATCTTCGACAAATTCCGATGTTCGCAGCGTTAAAGAAGCTCTCTATATTACAAATATCGAAAAAGTAACGCTTGCCGCAGATGCAATTAAAACCAATATCGAAGACAGTAAAACCGCAAATAGCCTGGATGTACCAGCAGAGCAATGGAATATAGCGTTGGAAGCCGCATTGCTAGAATTTGTTTCTGAAATTGAAGAATCACTTACCCATCATAATTTGAATATTGGTGACACAATTGAAGCATATATATTTAAAGAACTGGTATCGGGCTCAAAGACAAATAAGCAAATTGCTGAAAAACTCAATATTCCTATCAGTACAGCCAGGCGCAAAACTAATAAACATCAAAAAACGCGAATACCTTCTACACTGCCTCAATCATGGCAAGAAATTGTTAGATTACTTGACATAATCACGCAAAGCAATATGCATATCAAAGAGCCTCTTGCAAAGATTAAACATATCGTTGTCAAAGCTGTTTTGGAAAAAATTCAATCCAACATGACGCGTGCAGCTTCTCTGATCGGCGTAAGTGAGCCTACCTTGTATAAATTTAAGAAAACGATGAACGTTTAAAAAGTTTCTTTTCACAATCTCCAATTATAATTAATCAACTTTTTTGCATCTATATGCCACGAATGGCTGCACACCGTATATACTTTTAATGTTCCAAGTACGCATTTGGAAGGTTGCCTGATCATCATGGCGATGACTGACTAGAACGTGTACGTATTTGTATTGCGATTTGTACAGCAAATACAAACACGTCCTCATAATAAGAAAATTACAAAAAAAGGAAAAAATACATGAAATGGGTCGTGTTTAATCAAAAAGGTGGTGTTGGAAAGTCTACAATTTGCACTAACTTGGCAGCTATGGGAGCAATAGAGGGTAAAAAGTCACTACTCGTTGATTTAGATGCTCAAGGTAATAGCACCTATTATGCTGGTTGTGAGTTAAACGATGAGAATCCAAATGTCGCCGGTATGTTTAAACAGGTGGCTGGATGGTTCAACAAGAATCAAGGGCCGGATAGTTTCATTAGTCCAAGTGTTGTAGACAGTTTAAGTGTTATGCCTTCTTCAAAAGAGCTCGCAACGATAGAAAGAGAGCTAGAGACGCGCTACAAGATGTTTAAACTGCGAGATGCACTACAAACTATCGAAAAAGAATATGATGATATTTGGATAGATACGCCACCAAATTTTAACTTTTATACAAAAGCAGCCTTAATTGCCGCAGATGCCTTTATAGTGCCGGTTGATTGTGATGATTTTTCAGTACAAGCTGTCACTCGGCTTCTGGATAATGTGATGGAAATAAAAACAGACCATAACCCTAATTTAACATTTGTGGGTATCGTCATTAATCAATATACGAGTCAAGCCAAGTACCCGAAGCGTTTAATTGAGCAACTAAAAGAAAAGGAATTGCCACTATTTGATACCTTTATCAATAGTGCTATTAAAGTAAAGGAATCTCACGCAGAACAACGTCCGTTAGTACTTGGTTATCCTAGTCACAAAGTCAGTAATCAATTCAAAGCACTTCACAATGAAATAATGGAGTGTGTAGAGTAATCGCTCAAATATACCATTAAACTTCAATGCTAGCGCTTCTGAAGATCTGGGGTTCATGACGCGCTACCACAATATGACCAGTATCGATGGCTTTGTTTAGGTTATCTGCGATAACGCTTAACGCCATTGGGTCTAACGGTTTGTTAGTACGCACTATGCTAGTCCATGTATTGCGCCCGGCCTTTTTCGATTCACGCATTGATTTTTCGGCTAATCTCAATACTTGTTGCCAACTCAGAACTCTAGCCGATTGAATACAGAAAGGAAAAAGACATAACCCTATAGATACACTTACGCGCACTGGCTTTGAGAGCCCAATGTCAAACAGGTGTTCAGCAATTGTCGCACGTATTTTTTCAACCAGCATTTTTGAGTCTTCTATATCGTTTCGTTCACCCACAATTAGAAACCCATCCCCTTCCCATCGAGCGAAAATGTCAAATCTGTCCAATAGCTCTTCGAGTATTTCTGCAACCTTTATAATTACGCGGTCTCCTGCCTTGTAGCCATAGTTACTATTGATGGGGGTAAATTCATCTATATCAAACACAATGAAAAACAATCTCGGACTGTTTGTGTTAGTTAGTGCGCCTGTTGCTGCTGCTTGTTCTAAGCTTTGCTTAAGGCCCTTTAACAAGTCTGGCATGTTATCTATCAAATAATGCCTGCTTTTTAACCCAGTAAGCTGGTCCGTTTTGCTAGCATTTGATACTTTTCCTATGGTTTGTTGAAGTTCTAGCTTCTGATGCTTCACTTTTTCTTCTAATTTTTCGCGATGTTTGCGCTGAGCTTCTGATTTTTTAGTTATATAAATCACAGTAAAAATCGCAATACCACCTAATGACACTGAATAGAAGAAATATGCCCACATGGTCCGCCAAGGAGGTGCTTTAACGACGATACTGATAGTTTTGCCTAAATCGTTCCAGATACCATCACTATTCGTTCCCATTACCGTAAATTGATAGTTCCCTGAAGGCAAATTGGTGTATGTTGCTCTGCGTGTATCGATAGCATGTACCCAATCTTTATCAAACCCTTCTAACTTATATTTGTATCTATTTTTTCTCGGGGAAACAAAGTCTAAAGAAGCGAACTCAAATCCCACCAAATAATCTTTATGTGTGAATTCAATGACACCATTTTCATCCTGTAAACTCGCCAATGTGTGAAAATTATTTTGGATTTGTACAGATGTGATCTCAATTGGCGCAGAGAAGTCACTTGGTTTTATGTTATCTGAGTAAAAAGACGTAACGCCTGAAGGGCCACCAAAATGGAATTTGCCATCTTGTGACTTATGGAATGCGCCGGAATTAAATTCTCGATTCAACAAACCATGCGCTTCGGTAAAAGTTGCCATCTCTTTGGATATAATGTCTAACTTGGCGAGTCCCCTATTAGTGCTTATCCAAAGGCTTCCTTTGCTATCTTCCAATATTCCGTAAACAACGTTACTTGGTAACCCATCAGCAGCTGTTATGGAATTTAGCTTAAACACTCCATTTTCATAATCTTTAATTCTTATGTATTGAAGACCATCGCCTTCAGTACCAAACCATATATTTCCAAGATTGTCTTGATGTGTGACCCAGACTGTTTTAAGACTGCGCGCATCTTCGTCAAAACCTAGGACTCTTGAAATTGAATCAGTCATGGGGTTTAAGACATTCACACCACGATCAAACGTACCAATCCATAGCAATCCAGTATGATCCTCTGTGATGCTTGTTATCCGATTTGAACTTAACGAATACTCGTTATACTGGTCACTCGTATATTGCTTAAAACGTCCGTTTGTCCTGTCGAATTTATGTATCCCGCCACCATATGTACCCAACCATAAATCGCCATTTTTCACCTGAACCAACGATGTGACGGCACCCGATTGTAACGAGCCTGGCGCATCAACTTGGCTGGGATAGTGTCGGATAGTGCCGTCATTTGGATTTAAAACAGATGTGCCTTTTGAACGATAGCCTAGCCACACCTCTTTATCTGATACCACTTCCAACGCCATTATTTGAGATTCAAGTAAACCTGAATTTTCCACATTAAAACCTTGGGCAATTCCGCTGTTTCTATCAACGATACTCAATCCATCTGTCGTAGCGACATAAATTTTGTCCCTAATTGAATCAATAGCCGTTATATGTGGTCCAATTAAGCTTGTATCGTTGTCATCAGAAACCGTCATAGTATCGAATCGCTTGTGCGCAGTATTCCACTTGTTCAATCCGTTGAATGTCGCCACCCATAACACCCCACTCGCGTCCTCTAAAATGTCATTTACAACATCAGATGAAATTGCTTTTTGTTGAATAGAATCATGGTGTAAATGGCCAATGATTCCACTCTGCGTCAAATAGAATAGGCCATCTGCGGCGCTAGCAAACCAGATAGTACCGTCACTATCTTCTTCTATTCTAGATATCTGCCCGTTTATTTCGGGCGCAAAGTGGGTGAAAGTGATGTTATCGGGCACGTTGGGCAACGTTCGAAGCGCATCATTGTTGATAAACATGCCATGTTCGTCGGTCGCAATCCAAATGCGTCTTCTTGAATCTATAAACACGTGACTAATTGAAGTGTTTAAAATCGAACCAGATGATGTAAATTTTTCTTTGAGTGAAAAACGGATATTTTCGATCTTGGTCGAGCCGTTGGCTAGGAAATGGAGTGTTGAGTCAGTGGACGCAAACCAAGTGCCATAGTCAATATCATAAAAAACAGACCGTGCATTTACGGAATCACCATCCACTCTCAATTCAATTTGGGTAAAGGTATTTGTTTCTTCGTTATATTTATTAATTCCTTTGTCCGTCAATACCCACATAACATCAAATTTATCACGCCAAATGTCATAGACGCCTTTACCTAGGAATTCAAAATTCTGTTCTGACGAATCTGATATTCTGAGGAATTTATCAGTCTTACTGTCGAGTATATTAATCCCCGCAGTTGTACCTACCCAGAGGTTCCCATGGCTATCTTCTGAAATTGCACGCACCCATTTATCCGATAGACTGTCAGCAATTCCAGGTTGATGTAGATACTGTTTAAAGTTAAAACCATCAAAACGATTCAGACCTTCTTGCGTACCTACCCAAAGAAACCCGTGGGAGTCCTGATATAACGTTTGAATAAATTGTTGAGACAACCCGTTGTCAATGCCAAAAAATTCAAACTTCACATTGTCTGTGGCTGCAAAAATGATTTCACTGAAACCTAATATGTATAACGCATAAGCAACGATTAAGGCGCGTTTGACATCCATACCCAAGGTGTTTCGTTATTTCTGGAATATTTATTTTATCGACGTCAATTTCGAATACATGACGGGTTAACGCGAAAGAGACAATTAAAATTACTACGGAATAACGCGTAAATGATCTGAACGTTCTTACTTGGGAATTGCAACGGCGGATGCGACAAACTCGTAAGTGCTTCCCGCAACCAATGAATCTTTTGCTAACCCCAAGTCCTCGCGATAGTGTTTAGCACGCTCTTCAGATAGTTTTGTCTGAATAAGCTTACCCTTTAACGTAACATCCTTGTTAGATGAATCAGTCGGGATAAAGAATCCATAGTCTTTAAAAGACACTCTCACTACCTGATTGTCAATCTGAGAGATGAAAAAACATCCTTTTTTCTGACAGACTTTCGTAATTGAGGTTGCAACTAATAATGGCTTATTGAGGTATTGTTTAGGTGATTTGACAATGTCAGCTAAATCAATGGCTTTTTCATCCAGCGAAAAGATACCGCCAAAAATTTCAGTATTGTCATCAGTATAGACAGGCTCTGATAGTCTTATGGAATCTGATGCAAGAGTGTTATAGCTTACAAACAATGCAAGTAAAGCAATGACTATTTTCATAACTAAAGGTATTAAAACTCAAGGTTATGCTAGTGTATAACTTGTCGTCCGTATATCAATGGATTTAGTGGTTATCCCTCAAGTTTGTTGATGTAACTCAATACAACATTTTAGGTGACCTATTGCTCCCGCTTAAGCCAACCACCATGCCAAAGGGGCATTACTCCGATAGAGAAGAAATACTCAACGTCGTCACCCATGGTATTGGGTTTCTGCTATCGATTGTTGGGTTTTTTGCGCTGCTTGTAAAATCGCAATCGACAGAACAATATATTGCAGCCATGATATACGGGTTCAGTTTGTCGTTCATGTTTCTTACGTCTTCAATATATCACGCATCGACCCGCCCAAATTTACGCAATACACTGCGCAAAGTTGACCACACAGCAATCTACCTTTTGATTGCAGGCTCTTACACGCCATTTTTAGTATTCACCATAGACGGCGCTCTATCGAAATGGGGGTTAATCGTGATTTGGGCAATAGGGTTATTTGGTATGATTTTCAAACTGATTGCAGGTGCAAAATACCCCAAGATAAGTGTCAGCAGCTACGCAATAATGGGTTGGTTGTCTTTAATCCTGATTTACCCAATCTACCAAAATTTGTCGCTGCTTGGTTTTACTTTATTGCTTGCCGGCGGCATTTGCTACTCCGCTGGTATTCCCTTGTATCTTTTGAAATCAAGACACTATTCTCATACCTTATGGCATGTTGCTGTTATGGCAGGAGCCGGCTGCCACTTTTTTACCATCTATTTTTTCGTTATCTAATCCGTTTCGTAAACATATTTCGTAATTGCTGTTGGTTAAACAATGCACCGTTATTCTCATGCAAATGAGAATCTTTATTGAACACGGTAATATCCTATAAACATCTCTTTGTTCCAAGGAGATCGAAACTTTCGTTTCGATGACGTTTTTTCATAGTTACTTATGGAAATTGCATTCATGTCGTAGTAGCCATGAAAAGAGGTCATCCCAATTGACGCATAATACTGTTCGTTTAAGCAAAAAGCGCCTAGCGGAGGGATGTTTACATTTAGAAGCGTGCTTGCATGTGGATGTGCAAGCCCGAGCGAACATGGATGTTGTACAGCGTCTTCTAAATGGAAACATGCCGCAGCTAG
>DDLV01000168.1 GCA_002340325.1 Glaciecola sp. UBA2563
TTTTGAATTTCTATTAAGACTCTGTTCTGTTTAAGTGTTGCTAAATCTCCATGATACTGATTTACAGTTGATTGTAGGTACTAGTAATTTGAAAGCTTCGAATTCATGAATGAATTCGCAGAGCGCCCAGGGATTGGGTTTACAGCGACTTTCAAATCACTTATACCCATAATCAAATGAACGATGCTCGCGTTAGAAACAAGTATTTAAAACTTAGCCATTTTCAAAATTGCATCGCATCTTGATTTGCATTTTAAAAACATCAGGTCCCAATACTTAATCGCTCTTTCAAAATTCGCTTATTATTTATATATTTCAATAACTTATGTTTTGGCACGATGATCGCTATACTTCGGTCAACTACACAGGAGAAATAAGCATGAAACGAATAAAATTCAGTGATTGGTTGTTGCTAACTACCTTAATGGTAGGCAGCGCAATTTCAATTCCAAACTCATATGCCACGCAAAAAGTCGATAACCGCTATACCTGGTCTTTCTTGTCTGAACAACCGTGGCCACAGGGCTACAATCAGGCCACAGGTAAACCGGATGGGATGTCATGGGCAAGAAACGAATATCCGTCGGACTTTTTTAAACGGATCAAAAATGCGCTACCCGAAAGTAAAGTAAATGAAGCATTCATGACGGATAATGATGGCGCGACGATTCACCTAAAAGAAGAAGGAGAAGTTTTTGTTACCTTCGTCCACGAGGGTGCTGGTTACAGAAATTCGTTTGGGTATTTTACATTTGACCGCGAGAATCCGCCGCAAAGTCCAGAAGAGATCCAGGAAACAATAGTATTCCCGAATTTATCATTCCCACATATGACCAATGGGCATAGAGTTAGTCTAGGCGTTTTTCCAAAAGACACATCTATTGGCTTTTTTATCGCCGCCAATGGTTTTTGGTATTACACTGGCGTAAAGCCATTCAAGGTGCCTTATTATTATTCTTTAAGTCATCTCAACCCAGAATCAAATCCTGAATTACGACAACACAATGTTTTGCTGTTAGACGAGGAAGTGGAAGAGGTGATCATTGGCTTTGAAGATCTTCCCAGAAACCGTGGCGACAATGATTTTAACGATGCTGTATTCAGTGTAAAAGTTACGCCATATTCTGCACTGGATACCGAACCACTGATTCAAATTCCGGATGCTAATGACAGCGATGCAGATGGTATTGCCGACAGCGACGATGAATTCCCAAATGACCACAAGAGAGCCTACAGCACTTTTTATCCCAGCCAAGATGATTACGTTACGCTAGCTTTTGAAGACAACTACCCGAATTATGGCGATTACGACCTAAATGACCTGGTGGTAAGAGAAAGGCTACAAACCATTTATAATGCAAATGGCCAAATTACCGGATTTAAGATTTCAGGATTCATCGATGCTCGCGGTGGAGCACGAGCAAACGGATTTGCCCTTCGCTTGATGGAACTCCCACCTGAACTTATTCAAAACGCACATATTTATATCGACGGAAAACGTTATGAAAAACGCACTGAAAACTATCAGACAGATGCCGTCATGCTACTTTGGCGCAATAGCAAGGTTTTCACCACAACAGGTAATTCTGGCAAATGCTCACACTTTAACACTGTCATGGAGTGTGAATCTTTTAACCCTGTGCCTTTTGAGTTGGATGTCCAGTTTTCGTATAGCATCAGTCAGTTAAATCATTCTGCACTCGATTTTTTCATCTTCCGAACAAATGATAGAGGGCATGAAGTGCACTTTGCAGGATATCCAGGTACCGACTTTTTTAAATCCTGGCTTTTCGGACATTCAAAGGATGATTCAAATCCAAGTCAAGACAAGTACTTTGTCAGTGAAGACGGACTACCTTGGGCATTAAAAATTGATAGCACTTGGAAATACCCAAGAGAATATATTGATGTTGTGTGGGCGTATCCTCGATATGAGTCCTGGGTTGAGTCTGCAGGGTCCCTAGAACAAGACTGGTATAAACACACTACTCGTACAGCACATGTCTATGGGAAATAGGAAATAATCATGAAAAATTTAAAACAAATATACACAAAAACACTATCGTTAATGACGCTTATCACGTGTTTTGTAGTCAGTGCTGCATCAGTAGCGGCAGACAACGACGCAAGAAGTTCATTAGCATTGGAAGTGCCAGAGAACTTTGATTTTAGTTCCTATCAAATTGTGGACATAAACATCGTTGCAAATGATGAGTATGGCACGCCAATTGAAGGTGCGATAGTTAAAATACATGCTGTGAAAGAGAATGGAGATAGCAATACTAACAATGCATTATTTATAGGTCGGACTGACAAATCGGGTTGGCTGACCACCACGGTAGAATTTCCACAACACATCCAAGATGTAAAAGTAGAAATCTCTTCGATTGGTTACGCTCACAGTTTCGAGCATGATATTAGCGTTGATAATCGATTGAGCAATTATCATTAGCAGCAGACACAACCTGATAAAAGCATCCACGAAACTGGATGCTTTTTTGTTTTTTAGGCGATAGGGTTACCGGAATGGTTGATTTGCGCTATACGCGTAAAGCTCATAAATCATTTTCGCCGCTTGGGCGCAACCCGTGCAACACATGCTGCGTTTAGTGCTTCCGATTTTGATTTTTAGCGCGCTGGATGCGGTATGGGGCATTCCACAATGATCACATTTTGCCGTGCGTTCAACCTTTGCCATTACGATTTCATCTTGTCAATAGAAAGTATTTCATTTAACGCATTCCAACATAACATTACGCACTTTTTTCTTGCTGGGTGATCTTTTACAGCCTCCAAGGGACGCAACAATTCGGGAATATCCGAATCATTGTTTAATTCATTGTCCACCCACTGCTGCATCAGTTGACTTAACCCCAACGCGTTGTCCACGCTAGCGTCTGTAATGGCTTCAGTCATCATGGAGGCTGATGCTAGACACACAGAGCACCCCCTGCCTCTAAAGCCTGCTTTTTCGATTTGATGCGCAGAATCCGAACATGACACCGCGACACCAATTTCTATGTCATCGCCACAACGAGGGATGCTGCCTCGTGCAGTTTTCATATTGTCTGGGAAAGCGCCAATCTGCTTATTTCGCGGTCGCTTAAAATGGTCCATGAGCTCTGCTTTGTACAACGATTTCTTGTCGTCACTCATGCAAACATTTCCTCTGCTTTTAACAAGCTCATCATAAGAGCTTCGATATCTTTCATATCATTGTAAATACTAAAACTGACTCTGGCGGTTGCTGGCTCGCCGAGTTTTTCCATAAGCGGCTGTGCACAGTGGTGCCCTGCTCTTATTGCTACACCCTGTTCGCCGCAGATGTGCGCAATATCATGTGGATGCACTGATGTATGACTGAATGTAACGATCCCAGCTTGCCAGTTACTCTCGTCACCATAGGTGGTAAAGTTTGGCAGCACGCGAATGACATTGCCACAGGTAATCGCCAAGTCTGATAGATGTGCTCTTATTGCCTCCCTATCCAACGTATTTATGAAATCAGCCGCAGCTGATAACCCTATTGCGCCTGCAAGATTCGGCGAACCACCTTCAAATCTCGCGACACCTTGACTGAATTCAGTGGTAGTAAAATCCTCACCTACCCACTCGACCATACCACCGCCTACTATCCATGGCGTTAATTTGCCGAGCTTATCTGGCGCAACATACAACACGCCAATGCCCGTCGGCCCGAACATCTTGTGTCCAGAGAACGCCAGATAATCACAGCCAAGCGCTTTGACATCAATATCATGAAGAGCGACAGCTTGAGCAGCATCTACCACCGTCGCGATACCTAGTTGCTTGGCTTGTTCGATAATCGAAGGGACGTCTGCGTAATACCCAAGCACATTCGAAACCAGCGATAATGCTATACATTTCACATTGCCTTTTTTGAGTTCAGATAGTGGGGGCAGCACCAATTTACCGTTTTCATCGATATCTAACACGCGAAGATGTGCCCTTTTTTCTTCGCACACGCGCAGCCATGGCAGATAGTTGGCATGATGTTCCGCACGGGAAATCCAAACTTCATCTCCAGCCATTAGGGTGGGTTTTATTGCAGACTCAGCAATAATATTGAGAGACTCTGTTGCGCTTTTGGTGAAAATCACAGACTGCTTTGGCGCATTTATAAATGTTTCAACCTGCCTACGTGCATCTTCATAAGCCTCTGTCGCATTTGCTGACATTGGATACAGGCCTCTTGAAACCGGCGCATAGTCGCTTAAATAACATTGATCAATGGCATTAATAACGCTTTGTGGTTTATGCGATGTTGCCGCATTATCAAGAAAATGAAAGGGTTTCCCTGACGTTAGAAACGTCTCAAAAATTGGAAACTCTTTTTTTATACTATCAACATTTATCATTTATAAACCACTCGTTAAACTACGCTGAGCGCACTTCTTTCAGCACCTCATGCATTTGGGCATCTTCCTGTTTAAGCATATCGTGACGACGTTGTCCTGTACCGCCCCTTCTCAATAAGGTAATTTCACTGATTATGCAAAGCGCAATTTCTTCTGGTGTTGATGCTCCTAGGTCGATACCACACGGGGCTTTGACTCGATTGATATCATCTTCACTAAAGTCTTGTTCAACAAGATAATCCAATACCAGTCTAGCACGTTTGCGACTTGCAATAAGTGCAATGTATTCGGCGTCGCTTTTTAAGGCTTGACTGATGGATTCATGATCACCTTTGTGCTGCGTTGCAATTACCACAAAATCCGTTTTCTCTGGAGTGAGTGTCGAATAGTCGATATCATCAGTAATCAACTGCGAGGCGTTAGGAAATTTTTCCCATTCAGCACCGGGGTCATTGACGATGACTTTTAGGCCCATTAGGTCTGCCATAATGCAAAGCGCTTCAGCAACTCTGCCATGCCCCATCAGCCAAAGCGCGGGTTCAGGTAAAACGGGTTCAACATACACGCGCATTCCTCCACCACAGGGCATACCAGCCCCTAACATTTCATCATCCAAGTCAATTTCAAGCATCGCGGTTTTGCCGTCTTGCATGCACTGCACAGCTTGCTCACATGCCGTACTTTCAGCGCATCCGCCTCCTACCCAGCCGGCTATTATCCTTCCATCTTCGTCTATGACTGCTTTGGATGACGTTTTTGCTGAAACAGACCCGTAGGTATCAACAACGGTCGCAACGGTAAATGGCTCTCGCGCCTGCTGTTTTTGATTAATAATTTCGAAAATTGTTTTTGCCATAATTTTTTTCGCAATAACTAAATGCTCTCCTCACGCTGCGCATTATCTGCCGTATTAGAGCAAGTTTTAATGCGCGAAAGTACATGCTGGTAGGCATCAGGTGTGTCCATATCGACCAGTACATGATCGTTTGCCATCGGCAAGCATGTCACTAATTCAGGATGCTTGGTAACTAGTCGCTTGCATCCTAAGTTTTTATCTTCTTTCACTATTGATGATATTTGGTTGCTATCAAGAATAATCGGATTGCCTCTCTGTCCCTTAAATGTAGGCGCTAAAACGCCTGTTGTACATTTGTCAAAGCCCATTCTTAGCGTATGGAGATCCACAACGTTAAAAAGGGCAAGATCAGACAGATAAATCATAACGCCATCACTATTTTTCGTTAATGATTGCAGCCCACAATGTACGCTTGTCATTTGTCCTTGCAAATATTCGGGATTGAGAACCGTTTTAACTCGTAAATCGGATATTTTTACTCTGATAATATCAGACTGATGACCAAGGACCACGACCATCTCTGCAAAATCATGCGATAGTAAGGTTTTCAACGTTCGCCTTATTAATGGCGCTCCGTCAATATCCAACAACAGTTTGTTTTGCTCTCCCATCCTCGTTGATAATCCCGCTGCCAAGACAACCACAGATACTGACTTCTGGTACAGCGTCCGATTTGAAGACTGCTTGGTGGATTCATTATTTACCACAACAGCCTCCTGCTGCTGCCTTTGCGCTTTCTGGCGTTACCACTTCGTTTATTTCGTTGTCGTCGTTGTTATGTTGCCTTTTATTGAGTTTGTGAGTGCCTTTGAGAGCATTCCCGTCACATTGAATATCATTTTGATGATTGGAGGTATTCTTTAAGCCAACTAACTGAGCAAGGATGGATACTGCAATTTCTGCGGGTGTTTTAGCGTTTAATGTAAAGCCTATTGGTGCTTCAATAATATTGACGCGTTCCTTATCACACCCTTTTGCAACAAGATCTTGCTTGAACTTCATCGCTTTTTTAGCGCTGGATACGAAACCTATATACTTTGCTTTGCTGTTTAACGATGCTTCAAGTGCTGCCTTATCCCGCTTTCCTTGCGTAGCAACAACAATATAATTTTCGTTCTCGGCATATTTTTCTACAGACTCGAAACTATCATACACATCTGTATCAACCTCAAATTTTGCTGACTCGCTATAGGGAGCGACCACTTTCACTTCAAAATCAATAGCATTTGCTAGCGTTGAGAGCTTTTTTGCGACGGGCGATGCGCCAAGTATCCATAACACGGGAGGTAAATTTACAGGTTCGATAAATATGTCCAAAGTGCCTCCGCTTGGGCAAGATGAGGGAAAAGACACAATGCCATTATCCAACTCTTCTTCTTTGCCAGGTGTCACACGAATAAGTGTAGGCTCATGATGTTTTATAGCTGACTTTGAAGCCTTAATAACCGCTGGCTGGGCACACCCTCCGCCAATCCAGCCAAAAATATCACCGCTCGCTGTCACCACGGCTTTATCTCCAGGCTTTGCCGCCGTCGGTGATACAGCTCTTACGACAGTCGCTACCGCGAACCTGGTTCTAGACTTTTCTAGCTCAGATATACGTGTGTTGAGTTCCTTATTTAACATCCAAACCTCTCAAAGTGCTGTTAATTCAGGTTCTAGTGCGGCCAAACTTTCTATGTTGTGCGCTGGCGCAAATAAATCAATAAACGGCATTGCCGCTGCTATGCCCTGCGATTTTGGTTCATAACCTTGTTTCCCAAGTAAAGGATTCAGCCATATCAATCGGCGAGTTCGTTTTTTAATTACTGATAACTGCTCAGAGAGTAGCGCCGGGTTGCCGGTATCAAGTCCATCACTTACAACAATTGACACCGTTCGGCTGTTCATCATTTGGCCGTACTGTTGATTGAATGCACGTAAACTTTCACCAATCTTGGTGCCACCGGACCAGCCATCAGACATCATCGCCAAACTGTTTCGTACTCTCATCAAATCTGTTTGTTTAAGCGCTTCTGTGATCGGCAGTAGATGGGTGTGATAGGCAAACACGGCAACATCTTTAAACACGGTGACGAGTCCTCTAGCGAACCGCAGGAAGAAAAAGCTATATATCGACATTGACCGACTGACGTCGACAATAAGAATTAAACGAGGTTGGCGTTTTACTCGCGAGCGATATCGCAACTCAAGCGGTTCACCACCGTATCTTATACTTGAACGGATAGTACCTCGAAGTGACAACTTTGTGCCTTTTGATTTGATGTGCTGTCGACGTGATAAGCGTCTTTTCATTCGTTTTGCCAAGCGCTCAACGAGGCGTTCAACTGCTCGCATTTGTTCTGGGTCCACCAATGACTGAAAATCTGCTTTTACAAGCGCAGCGGTTACAGATGCGCCTTCTTTAACACCATCGCCATCGTGTTCATCTTCTCCTACGCCCGCAGCGCTATCTGCGGTCATCGCTTTATTTTGCGTTGATGATTTATTCTGCTGCTGCGCCTGCGCGCCGGTTTCTTTTGGCTTTTTGTTGAGCGTACCGCTTTTAGATTCTCTGAATTGGCTCTTCATATTTTTGATATGAAAATACCCATCAAACAATTCATCAAAGCGCTTCCATTCTTCTTCGTTGGAACATACTAGCGCTTTTAGGCCTGCCTTTAATAAACGTTGATTGGTCGGATTACAGAGTGCTGCCAAGCGCTGCGCATCCAATTCTTCTGCAACACCCACTTTATAATTATTGCTACGTGCATGTCTAACAAACCCCATGATCCGCAGCATTATGCCATCCGCTAAACTTTCGGTTGACTGATGCTGCTGAAAATGTGAAATGTTGGTTTCGTTTTGCATTGTTTTATTTTACTGCTTTATCTATGTCAGCTTTATCTATGCTTACTATCGCAAATACAATGCATAGATGACGAAGACATTTTTGATGCATCAATTAGACGGCTCTTGCGACCAAACGCTCAATTTCAAATGGTTCAAGGCGTGATTGGTCTTCTCTCGTTTTAAGTAAACAAACCAAGGAATCTATCAACACTTCATCAGACGTATCTAAACTCGACACGCCAAGGTTCATCAATGCCGCAGCCCAATCTAATGTTTCTGCAACCCCAGGTTTTTTGCGCAAATCAATTTTGCGAAGGTCTTGCACAAATGCGACAACCTGCCTTGCTAACTGCTTACCTACCCCAGGCAGCTTTGCATGTAGGATCCGTAACTCCTTATCAAACTCTGGATAATCAACGTAGTGGTATAAACATCTTCGCCGCAATGCATCACTAAGCTCTCTGGTGCCATTAGATGTCAAGATAACGAAAGGTTTACTTGTAGCGTGAATCGTACCGATTTCAGGAACAGTTACTTGAAAATCACTCAGTAACTCAAGTAAGAAGGCTTCAAACTCCTCGTCTGCTCTGTCAATTTCGTCAATCAGCAATACCGGCGATTTTGCTTGCGTTATCGCAGATAGCAACGGGCGTTTAAGTAAATACTTCTCGCCAAAAATAGCCTCTTCTGCCTGGGCATTAGAGAAATCTTGCTTCTCAAGCAATTTGATCGATAACAACTGATGTTGGTAATTCCACTCGTATACCGCCGAGCTAACATCTAAGCCCTCATAACACTGCATTCTAATCAGCGGACATTCAAAAACCGTCGACACAACTTTTGCGATTTCCGTTTTACCAACGCCTGCATCTCCTTCAAGTAAAATGGGACGTTGCATCTCCGTAAAAAGCAAGAGACTTGCCGCTAGGCCACGCTCTGCTATGTAGTCAGCATTCGCGAGTTTTTCCTGAAAATCAGCGATGCGATTATTGCCCGTCAGATGATTGCCTGTCAGATTGTTATCTGTCATGAGGCCCTTCTTACCATGTCTCGTTGAAAAACTGCATCAACTTGTCGCTTTCTTTCCAAACAGACTTTTTATCCAGCCAACAAAAACAGACCACGCAAATGCAAGCCCATTAAGTTCTTTAGGCTCTTCTAATAACGCTTCTTTTGCTTGTTCGGCTTCTTCGGTATCGCCCATTGCCGCAATGTTATTGGCGAAGTTCTTGCCAAACTGATTCAAAATCTGGTCGGCGACCTGTGTCATCATTCGACCGCCAAGTGATGCGGCTTTGCCCGTTACAATAACCGCCGCTTGCCCTTTTAACGCGGCGTTACCATCATCCCCGTCAACAATCCACGCGGTAAGGTCCATGGTCGCTGATGATGTGCCTTTGGTGTCTTGTCCTTTGCCAACAAGATGCAGTTCTTTTTTGTCGGGATCGATATTTTTGATCACGATATCACCATTAAATGCCATGGTCGCGGGGCCAATTTTCGCTTTTACTTTTCCTTTGAAGTTACTTTCATCAATCTCTTCGGTAATTTCAGCACCTGGCATACAGCTGGCCACGCCGGGAATATTTTGTAAAAACGTCCAACCCTTTGACACCGACCCAGGTAAGCTAAACTCTTTATCTAAATCAACTTGCATACACTACTACCTCCAAAAAATTTGCCAGGAACCGCGGAGCCCCTGGCGAGAACACTTTTCCACTCACGGAGAATCCATTCTCTGTAATCAATTACTCAGTTAGCTCTAGTTCCTGAATTTGCTGCCAAACTCTATAGGCGTTATGCGGCATATCCATATGCGTAATGCCCAAATGCGAGAACGCATCAACCACAGCAGAAGTGAAGCATGGAATACTGCCAACATGCGGAGACTCCGCAACGCCCTTAGCACCAATAGGATGATGTGGCGAAGGTGTGACTGTGTAGTCGGTTTCCCAATGCGGTGTTTCAACAAACGTGGGCACGAAATAATCCATGAGCGTGTTACCAAGTAGGTTGCCCTGCTTATCAAATGGCAGCTCTTGTCCCATTGCCACAGCAAACCCTTCGTTGAGACCACCATGTATTTGTCCATCAATAATCATTGGATTAATGCGTGTACCGCAGTCATCAAGCGCATAGAATCGTCTCACATGGGTTTCGCCTGTATGCTTGTCGATATCTACAACGCAAAGATAAACCCCATAGGGGTAGGTAAAATTAGGTGGATCGTAATAATCAACTGCTTCCAAGCCTGGTTCCATTCCTTCAGGCACATTGTTGTAAGCAGCCCAAGCGATCTCTTTCATCGTCTTTTCTTGCCCAGGAACACCTTTGACTTTGAATCTATCGACTTCCCAATCGAGATCATCTTCCGAAACTTCAAGCAAGTGCGCAGCAATTTTGCGCGCTTTTGCTTGGATTTTCCTTGCTGCGACAGCTGTTGCTGCGCCGCCAACCGGTGTTGAGCGCGATCCATACGTGCCCAAGCCATAAGGTGCAGTATCGGTATCACCTTCTTCAATAGAGATTTCATCAGAAGTGATGCCTAATTCAGATGCGATGATCTGTGCATACGTTGTCTGGTGACCTTGACCTTGTGTAATAGTACCCATGCGCGCCATAACGCTGCCCGTTGGATGAACTCTAATCTCCGCACTATCAAACATGCCGACACCGAGAATGTCACAGTTGCGCGATGGGCCTGCACCGACGATTTCTGTGAAGGTCACTAGTCCTATGCCCATCAATTCACCTTTTGCGCGTTTTTCTTCCTGTTCTTTTCGAAGCGCTGGATAATCCACAGCATCAAGGACTTTATCTAACGCAGTATGATAATCGCCACTATCAAGTTGCCATCCAAGACAAGTGTCATAAGGGAATTGTTCAGCTTTCACGAAATTTCGTCGGCGGATTTCTGCTTTATCAATGTTGAGTTTTTGCGCTAACACATCCATCGTGCGCTCTATTACATAGACCGCTTCGGTTACGCGGAACGAACATCGATACGCAACACCACCGGGTGCTTTATTGGTGTAAACACCATCTACATTTACGTGTGCCACTGGCACGTCATAAGAACCTGTGCAGATATGCATCAATCCTGCTGGAAACTTGGATGGGTCGGCACAGGCATCAAATGCACCATGGTCGGCTAACACGTTTACGCGTAACGCTTTTATAATGCCGTTACTGTCTGCTGCAATCTCTCCGGTCATATGGTAGTCGCGGGCAAATGCAGTTGTGCTGAGATTCTCCATACGGTCTTCGACCCATTTCACCGGGACACCTAATACAATCGATGCGACAATCGCACAGACATATCCGGGATATATACCAACCTTATTACCAAAGCCTCCACCGATATCTGGCGACACTATACGTACTTTGCTTTCAGGAATGCCTGACAACATTGACACCACTGTACGCACCACATGAGGCGCTTGTGAAGTTAGATAAACAGTGAGATGACCATTGACCTTATCAAATGACGCAACCGACCCACAGGTTTCTAATGGACACGGATGCACTCTGTGATAATACATATCTTGCGACACAACAACGTCTGCATGATCAAACACGCGATCTGTCGCATCTTTGTCGCCTGCCTGCCAATTAAAGATATGGTTATCGTGTTTACGCACACTGTGCGCTCCTTCCATTTTGCCAACTAAGTCTTCGCGTAAAATAGGTGCGTCGGGATCCATGGCTTTATGCGCATCTACAAGCGGCGGCAGCTCTTCATATTCAACTTGAACCAAATCAACTGCATCTGCAGCAATGTATCGATCTTCGGCAATCACCACGGCAACTTCTTGATACTGAAAGTGTACTTTTTCATCGGCGAGCACCGCTTGCACATCGCCCGCCAGCGTCGGCATCCAGTGTAAACTTAGGGGTTTTAAATCCTCAGCCGTCAACACAGCAATTACACCTGGTAATGCAAGCGCTTCATCTTTGTTAATGCTTTTGATGCGCGCATGTGCGTAAGGACTTCTCACCATGTCCGCGTAGAGCATGCCCGGAAGTTTTATATCGTCAGTGTAACGGCCGGTACCTTGGATAAAGCGCGCGTCTTCTTTACGCTTTTTTGAACACCCCATGCCTTCAAGGGCAGCTTCTCTCTCTTGCTTAGTTGTAGCTTCACTCATAAGTCTTCACCTTACGCAGTTTCGACGCTTTTATTAGCGTTTTGTAGATTTTTAGCAGCTGTTTGCACTGCTTTTATGATGTTTTGATAGCCCGTACATCGGCATAAATTGCCTGACATACCCCAGCGAATTTCTTCTTCTGTTGGGTTCGGGTTTTCCTGCAAGAAACGATAGGCACGCATCATCATGCCCGTTGTACAAAAACCGCACTGCAAACCGTGTTCTTCAACAAATGCTTTTTGCACTTCGTGCAGGCCGTCAGCATCGGCAAGCCCTTCAACGGTTTTTACCTCAGTTTTGTCTGCTTGTACCGCCAATACCGTGCATGACTTAACAGACTGGCCATTCATATCCACGGTACACACGCCGCAATGCGAGCTTTCACAGCCGATATGCGTACCCGTCAAATTAAGATTCTCGCGCAATGTGTGCACTAGCAATTCACGAGGCTCTACCAAGGTGTCAACTTGCTTTCCGTTTAAATTAAAAGAGATATGCTGTTTTGCCATTGATTAATTCCTCGCATCTTCGATTGCTTGACGTATGGCGCGCTTTGCCATTTCGGCCGCCATATGAGATTTGTATTCAGGGCTGCCGCGCAGGTCCTCAGCAGGATCGCACGCATCGATAATCAGCGCCCCAGCTTCCTTCAACAGGTCATCAGTAATGACGTTGCCGCGCAGCAGGTTTTCCGCCGCTTCTGCGCGAAAGGCACAAGGACCCACATTGGTTAACCCAATACGAATGTCTGACACAGTGTCACCGTTCATTTTGACGTAAACGGGTGAACCTGCGACCGCATAGTCACCGGTTTTGCGTTTTAACTTGGCGTAGCCATAGCCGACACCTTGCTCGCGCACTGGCACTCTGATTTGGGTAAGCAACTCACCCTCTTCCATACCTGTCCAGTATGTACCAAGGAAAAAGCCATTGGCTGGCGTGGTGCGTTTGCCATCGGGACCTTCCAATACCAATTCAGCATCTAAAGCCAACATAATCGCAGGATGGTCATTACCTGGATCGCCATGCGCCACATCTCCGCCAATGGTGCCGCGATTGCGTACTTGGGGGTCTGCAACTAACTTTATGGCCTCTGTGAGTAACGAACACTTTTCTTGCACTAGCGGAGAATTAAGCACTTCGTTTTCTGTGTTCATGGCGCCAATTACCAACATGTCGCCTTCAACTGAAATGCCTCGTAATTCTTCAATACCGTTTATATCGATGAGACATGGTGGTTCAGCAAAGCGCAATTTCATCATTGGCAGCAAGCTATGGCCCCCTGCGATAATTTTGGCTTCATCATTTTCTGCTAGTTTTGCGATAGCGTCTTGGATACTTGTGGCTTTGTGATACTCAAACTCCGATGGGATCATATTGGTACTCGCATCATTTATTGGTTTACCGTAGAACTTTTAGTATAGAAAATAAATGTAAAAATAGATCATGATTAATTAACTATTTTTACATATTAATAACATTGTGGTTTTTGGAGGGCTAAATTACACTGAAGTTTTGCTAAGACGGTTGTAGGTTTGAGTGCCTGTTTATTTAATGTGATTCATCCGGCGCGTTTTCAACTTGAGAAAGCGCCCACTGTCTAAACACCTGAATCTTGTTTCTATCAAGCTGTTCGGGTTTACAGACAACATAGTAACTATTTTTGCTCTCAATACGTTCTTCAAATGGACAAATCAGTCGCCCGGAATCAAGATCGGGTTCTGCCAGTATCGAATCAGCAAGTGCTATACCTTGACCCATGCTTGCTGCTTGCAACACCATCATCGTATGGCTGAATATAGGACCTTTGTTAAATTCCACATCATCAACATTTAATGCGTTTAACCAATTTTTCCACCCGAGCCGCGAGTTATCATGAAGAAGTGTATGCTGATTTAAATCCGATAGATTCAATAAAGGTTTGCTTCCTCGCGACAGCATCGGCGAACACATAGGGGTAAGAAAACCGGTGGTGAGTTTGGTAACATCGACGCCTCTCCAATTACCATTGCCATAATATATGGCGATGTCCACGGTTTCATCCAGAAATCCCTCATCTTGGTCTACTGCTTTTATTCTGACATCAATATCCGAATATTTTTGTGAAAACAGGTGAATTCGAGGCACCAACCAGTGACTTGCAAAACTTGGCGGCGTTGCCACAGTAATTGCACCTTTTTCATTTAGCGCAAGCACACGATCAGTCGCCTCTTGCATATTGGCAAAAATATTACGTAAGTCCTGAAAGTAAGATAGACCTTCCTCGGTCAACAACAACGACCTGTTTTTGCGATGAAACAACCGTATCGATAAATAGTTTTCAAGTGTTTTAACTTGATGACTGATGGCTGCTTGGGTAACAAACAATTCGTCCGCAGCTTTTGTAAAACTCAAGTGCCTGGCAGCAGATTCAAAAGCCTTTAGTGCATTTAGAGGCGGCAGACGTTTAGACATTAGAGGTCTCAATAGTTATTTTTTTGATATTAGTTTTTTTAATGCGAAAACACAATAAAAATCATTCTTGAAAAAGCGAAAACAGCCGTAATATACAGCGGTGAAGCAAATTAACGCTTCGAAATCAATAAATTATTTTTTTACATGAATTTAAAGAAATATTTACTTTTAATAAATTATTTTAATCTAGGAGTTACTTATGTTTAGTACTTTAGCCATGTTGGCAATTGCCAGCAATCCAATTGTTCCAGCAACCGAACTGGAACAGCCAATTGAAAATGCATTTGATAAAACAGCCATTATATCTGCCATCAGTGAACAGATACGGTTAGAAGTTGAAAGTATTTCAACAGAGACATTTACAGAGCTGACGAAACAAACGTTTGCAGCTGAACATCGCATACAAGCCGACACAGTAATCAAACCTGTGGAAACTATAGGTGATGAGTAATGCTCAAGGCAGGTTGAGGAAGAATACGGATATCTTCACAATCTGCCCCTAACCCAATCTGGCACCAAACAATACCGGAATTTCTATTTTCGGAAATATAGATCGACACCCTTCTGTTCACTTTACCCTAGTTCGACCACAAAATTCTTTAACGAATGGCTAGCTTTCCACTCTACAGGCAATTATATTTATCCGTCTAAGATGACGTTGCAATCATCACTAAAGAGAAGGAAATTTTATATGATGCATAAGCTGTCAGCACGAGCCTTACGTCCAAGCGCGGCATTACTGTTTGGTATTATCTTCAGTTATGCTGTGGTAGCACAAGAACTCCCTAACAATTTTGAAACAGAAGAAGGCTATACGCTTGGCTATCCAGCGAACCATGCTGTTGGGGGTGGCTTTGGGGCATATAGCATTACAAACAACGCAGGTGATACATACACCTTCACTTTCGGCAGTGGCGTTGCTATCGAATCCTCTATAGAGATAAATACGGCTGAAGATGTATTAGCACAACTTAAAGTTCTTCTTAGCTTTGTTGGTTTAGAGGTATTAGAAACTAACGACATTATGCTTGGTGATACCCCCGCCATTGTCGCGCGCACGTCCGGCATGATAAGTGACCAATTCTATATCCTCTATAAGCTACCTGATGGAACGGGCGCATGGACACAAATCTCATCCAGAGCGAATGATGTTAATGATTTGCTTGACACAGGTATTGCTATCGCAGCGAGTACCGTAGGCACGACAGGCACTTTAGCAGAAACTGACGGCACCGACGAGCTTCCTGTCATTGATGTCGAAAATGCCATTATCAACTTACCTATTGGCGTCAGCTTTAATTATCCTGAAGAGGCGAACTTAGCACTTCCTGCACCAGATGATGACACTAAATTTGATAATCAAGTCATGTTATCTTCGATAATGGAACCTGGAACCTATACAGTAGATTTTACCCAAAATTCGAAAAGTGATGAGATTGAAAACATCAACCAGGTTGCCACGCGAAATGGAGGCACACCTTCAGAAAACGTGGTCAAGGAAGTAATCTCCGTTAATGACAATCAATATACAGCTTATATCATGACGGTTAATAACATATATCGTGTTGTTATCTTGCAAGAAGTCGTCCCGGACTCAGTTGTCGTGATTAGCGGACAAGCGATTGGCGACTTCGAACCTGAACAACTAAAACTTATACTTGAACGAACTGCTCTTATAGCAAGTACCGTGCGCCTTCGCGATGCGTTTATAGCAGAAATCGATAACGTCCCAACTATGATCGAGTCGGTGAGCTGTAGCGCTGAAACAACCTTCTATCTCAGTACAGAAAAACCTGCCATTGCGCTAAATTGCCCTGCCAACTGCATTGATGGATTTGTCGCAGGTACCGATGTTTATGTTGGCGATGCAGCGCTGTGTGTTGCCGCAATACATGCAGGCGTTAGCACTATTGAGGGGGGTGGCTCGTTCATCGTACGTCGTGCGGACGGAAAGGCAAATTATGTCGGCAGCTCTCGAAATGGTATTCAATCCATCGATTTCGCAGGATATGATTTCAGTATCATCTTCAAAGCTATCGAAGAATAAAGTTTCTGAGATAAGATAAAATTACAGGCCAGTAGAGCTCTTTATTCGAAAAACAGGGAATTAGAAAAATATGCAAAAGGTACTAGTCAGCATCGTTTTACTCATCGTTTGTATTTATTGTGATGCCAAGACACCAGAATATGTAGAAAGAGAAAAACGCTTTCTTAGCCTTTGCGAGACGCTTGATAGGCCCAACATTGATTGTAGTTGTGTTGCACGCTCACACGCTACTTATTCGCATTTGAGTCCATCTCCTGTATATGAAGAGTACCTATTCGAGCGATACAAACAAAATATTGGATTACCCAATATAGCTGACCAGACGTTTCAGAATTACGCAACCGGACGCGACCAGCAAACCGTTCAAATTGAAATGTATAACGCATTTTCGGAGTATGAGAGCCATGACCCTTTTGTAAATGAAGTAGATGGCTGCGTTATCCCCGATGCTCCTCCCGTTGTGTTGGCGGATTTGCCTGATAAGCCAATCTATGATGAAGTTTATCAGCATCGCGTCAATAGCAGCGGGACAGAGCGATATGAGCAATGTGTCTTGGTCGAAACGTCGAAAATACTTACTCCCCAAGAACTCGCCCTTATACATTTTGTTTATCATCGCTCAGTTGGCGAGAACATGATTCAAAACAGACTTGGTGTATCGCTGGAGGATGCTCAAATACTCGCGCAAACAGCGAATGCGAAATATCAACGCTATGCGGAAAACACGTTAGAGCCTGGTAACTACTGTATGGCAATGCTTCGAGCAGAAGAACTTTCATCAGGAAGTATTATCCAGCGATATGCGAGGAGCGAAAGCGACCGTCAGGGTGCACCTATTGGTTTGGAAAGTATTGACATATCTCAGCCACGCCCCGAAATAGTTGACCAATTTGGCGCATTGCAAGCAGAAATTGAACAGGAAGTATTACAAATTCAGGAAGAGCAAAGCAGACAGCCATCGCTATCTGAAGTTAAAAATGAGATGGAGCAATCAAAAGAACTCAAGCAAGCGACTGCCCTTAAAGAAGCTAAGCCGATGAGTGCAAGCGAAAGCTTAATTGCTAAAGGGTGCAATGGCGCTGGTTATTCAAACGAATTCTGTGAATGTTTCGTCAGTGCGTTTATTGATGAAATGGGTGAGGACAAGGGAGCTGTTGCACTGCCAATTATTGCTGATGGGATTAGTGACGCACAAAAGATGTCTCTAATGAAATCTATCGATCAAACGAGCTATATGCAGGATATGATGCAGGCGCAAAATATCGTGTCTCGCTGTGAATGACCTAATTTGGCAGTGACATCAATATTGAGGGCTGGAATTTTAATGCAAGATTTCTGTTACAAACCAGGTATGACGTCGCTAGAAGAAGCCATTGCGGCAATGAAACTGACGATTGAGCACAATCAAAAGCCGTTGAGCGCGCAAACAATTCCATTGTTTGATGCCGTCGACCGTGTGCTTGCAGAAGATATTACCTCACTTGTTGATGTCCCACCTTGTGATAATTCAGCCATGGACGGATATGCATTAAGAGCTTCTGATCTTTTAGACAATGACTCACTGACCCTGCAAGGGACTGTGCTTGCCGGTCAAGTATTCGGAAGCTTGTTACAGCAAAAATACTGCATAAGAATTATGACAGGTGCCCCGATACCAGATGGCGCAGATACTGTCGTGATGCAGGAACAAGTATCCGTATCGGACGAGATAGTGTCATTTGTATCGGACCCAGTTACTGGTGCAAATATTCGAAGAAAAGGCGAAAGCATAGCTAAAGGTAGCACAGTGCTTAGCGCTGGTATTCGCCTGCAAGCCTCAGACATTGCGTTACTTGCGTCCATTGGTATTGCAGAGGTCAGTGTATTCCGAAAGTTAAAAATTGGTTTAATGGCAACTGGCGATGAGCTTATTGAACCGGGTAAGAGTCTACAACCAGGCCAGATTTACGAAAGCAATCGCGTGATGGTAAATGCGCTGCTAACGCAGTTTGGCGTTGACTGCATAGATTTTGGCATCATTGTCGACGATTATGAAACTACCAAAACAGCATTTGAAGAAGCCAATAAGACCTGTGATGTCATAATTACAAGCGGCGGCGTATCAGTGGGTGAAGCTGATTTTGTGAAAAGTGTTATCGATGAGCTGGGCGAATTGAATCTTTGGAAAATTGCCATAAAGCCCGGGAAACCTTTCGCCTTTGGAAAACTATCGAATGCATGGGTATTTGGCTTACCTGGCAATCCTGTCTCATCATACGTTACATGTCAGCAAATTGCGCTCCCACTCTTGATGCATATGCAACATGAACAAGGTACAGAACCACTTGTTATTTCTGCTGTCGCCGATGCCGATATAAGAAAGCGACCCGGGCGCAAAGACTTTCAGCGTGGGCGATATCGAATCGCAGAAGACGGTCGATATTTCGCAGTTTCAAATGGCCCTCAGGGCTCTGGCATCATGACATCATTTCAGAACGCAAACTGTTATATCTTGCTGGATGCCCAGCAGGGAAAAGTGTGTGAAGGTGATGCGATAAACATACTTCCCTTTTCTCAGTTCGCGTCTAAATAGTTAATCGTACAAAACTATCTTTAAAGCACTTATATGTAAATTTTTTGTTAACATTCATGATCTAGGAGTCGTTTTCTCTGCTATATATTAGAGTGTGTTTGGATTTAGCAACAAATCTCCATATACTGAACGCTACGGGTATTCACTTTGTAAGCAACATAAAGTGTATTCGTAATACTATAAATACTCCGAGCCTACTACCCTAACCGAGTGCATAACTCATATGGATAATAGGCCGCAGCACTCAAATATCATGAGGGCTGCCAGGGTTGGAAGAGAAATTAACCAGCCTCCCGTAAACATGTCTCAGCTGGTTTGATAGACATGTTTTAATTTGGAAAGGTGTAAAAATCAAATGTTAGAAGATAAATTTGGACGGCGCTTTCATTATTTGCGCATGTCGATCACGGATGTGTGTAACTTCCGCTGTAACTATTGTTTACCTGATGGTTATAAAGCGGATGGAGAACGGTCTTTTCTCAATGTTGATGAATTGTCTATCGTCGCCAAGGCATTCGCTTCTTTGGGCACATCTAAAATTAGGATCACCGGCGGCGAACCTTCCCTCAGAAAAGATCTGACAGATATTATCACACTATGCGCGAACACAGATGGCATCAAACAGGTTGCCATGACCACAAACGGTTTTCGGTTGGAACGTGATGTTGATCGTTGGCATCAGGCCGGATTGAACACGCTAAATATCAGTATTGATAGCTTTGATCCTCATATGTTTGCAAGCATCACTGGTCATAACAAGCTTGAAACCATCTTAAGAGGAATCGACCGCGCGCTTGAACTCGGTATTAAGGTCAAGATAAATGCCGTTTTGTTACGACAATATAACGGCAGTGAAATGTCCAGGTTTTTAAAGTGGATTAAAGCAAAACCTGTCACTTTGCGATTTATAGAGCTTATGCAAACAGGCGACAATGCTTCTTTTTTCGAAAAAAATCATGTATCTGGCGAGCCTATCAAGCAAGATCTTTTATCGCAAGGATGGGGGCAAGTCATTAGAGACAAAGCAGCAGGTCCTGCGCAGGAATTCCAGCACCCAGATTATGATGGTCGCATTGGTTTGATTATGCCCTACAGTAAAGACTTTTGTGCATCGTGCAATCGTTTGAGGATAAGCGCATTGGGAAAACTGCATTTATGTTTATTTGCAGAGATGGGAATTGATTTACGACCACATATGGCTTCGACTGACCATTATGCATTGCGAGAAGCGCTTATTGCACATCTCGGAGATAAAGAGGCTACTCACTATCTTCATGAAGGCTATACCGGCGCTACAACCCACCTTGCTATGCTTGGCGGCTGATAGTCTGGTTGTTGCTTGTTAAACGGTTAGGCGGACATTTGACAATATTTGGATAACAACATGACTGATGACGTTGTGATTGTAGAAGCAAAACGAACACCCATTGGCGGTTTTTTAGGTGAATTATCTGAGGTGCCGTCAACAACCTTGGGTGCGCATGTCATAAGCACTTGCAAAGATGCGATTCCAAGTACTCAAGTAGATGAAGTTATAATGGGGTGCGTACTACCAGCTGGACTTGGTCAAGCGCCTGCACGCCAAGCATCGTTGGGCGCTGACTTACCCACGTCTGTCGGCGCCACTACTATCAACAAGGTCTGCGGCAGTGGCATGAAAGCCGTTATGCTAGCCAATGATTTAATTAAAGTAGGCTCAGCCAAGACCATTATTGCAGGCGGCATGGAAAGTATGTCTGGTGCGCCTTATTTGCTGCCAAAAGCGAGAACCGGGTTTAGATTTGGTCACAAAAACACACTTGATCACATGATGCTGGACGGCTTAGAGAACGCTTATGACGGTGTATCTATGGGGTGTTTCGCGCAAGCAATTGCCGATCAAGAGCAGTTCACAAGAGAACAGATGGATGCGTTCGCTATTGCATCGTTATCAAAATCGCAACGCGCCAGTTCTGCAGGATATTTTGAATCAGAGATAGCGCCTTTGCGCGTCAAAACGAGGCGCAGCGATAAGATAGTCAAGCAAGATGAAGGACCGCAAAACGCCAACATTGACAAAATACCTTTGTTAAAACCCGCCTTTAAAAAAGACGGCACCATCACCGCAGCAAATGCCAGCTCAATCTCCGACGGCGCCGCGGCGCTAGTCTTGATGTCGAGAGAGCACGCTATCGCGCAGAATTTAACGCCATTGGCAACGATCCGCGCTCATGCTACTAACGCATTAAAACCAGAAGAGTTTACTATAGCTCCCGTTGGTGCAATAGAAAACGTTATTAAAAAAGCAGGTTGGTCTATTGATAATATTGATCTATTTGAAATAAATGAAGCATTCGCCGTTGTTACAATGTTGGCGATTAAAAATTTAAGAATACCAGAAGAACGCGTCAATATTCATGGCGGCGCATGCGCACTTGGCCATCCTATTGGCGCTTCAGGTGCTCGAATCATAGTCACACTCCTTCATGCTTTAACACGTACAGGCGGAAAAAGAGGCGTAGCGTCCCTTTGTATTGGTGGCGGGGAAGCCACCGCCATCGCTATCGAAATAAATAATGAGGGCGTGTTGACCTAACCCTGTTCTAACTCATTTACTTTTTTCTCGTATTCTTTACATTCAGGTGTATTCAGTTCTTCATCAAACATTGCACAATTATCTTTAGCAATCGAGTCTATGCATGCATCTGCCGATTCAATGATGTCAGCATAGGTTTCGACAGCAGAATCAGGCATTTGAAACATCACGGCACACTGACTATCGATGGTTTGAATAATCATATCTTTCATCGAAGCAGGCATCTCCTCGCCTTCCATTTGCATAAGCGTGCATTTTTTCATAGTGTCACAGAATTTATCTAGCGTCTTTTGGATGTCGGTTTTTGCGCTAACGAAACCAGTGAATGAGATTGTTGTTAAGATTGCCAAGGTTGTAAGTAATTTTGACTTCATAGTAATACTCCTTAATGTTTTATTAAAGCGCCCAAAAACAGCACTAAAACGTTTATAACACCCACTTTTACGCAAAAACGTCCTTTAATACAACGTTATTCAAACGCTGAGAAAGCATTAGTGGTATTTATTAGCATATCACTTTTTAATATTATCAAGACTATCCATATTATAGAGTTGCTTGAAATACGCTAGCCCTGCAGTCGTCACTGCAAAGGCAAATACACTTCCAACTAATATACTATTCACCGGCCCGATAAAAGTCGCAAGCGTGGCTGCTCTAAAATCACCAAGTTCATTCGATGACGCAATAAATATAGCATTAAGTGAGTTCACGCGCCCGCGAAGTTCATCTGGTGTTAGTATTTGCACAACAGCACTTCGGACAACAACACTAATCATATCCGCCCCGCCATAAATCAGTAGTGCAATCGCTAACATATATATGTTTTGGCTTAAACCGACCATCAATATCGAGAAAGAAAACACATACAAGGCGATAAAAAGTGATTTACCAGGCTTTTTTAGAGAGCGTTTTCTGGACGATAGATAAAATCCAACGACACTTGCGCCAATTGCTGGCATTGCTCTCAGTATACCTAAGGTTTCTGGGCCGGCATTAAGAATATCTGACACGATTACAGGCAGTAATACGAGTACACTGCCGAACATGACAATAAAAAGATCTAATGCGAGGCTGCCCAAAACTTGTTGATTTTTTCTAAGGTAAAACACCCCTCCTAGAAGCTCACTGATTGAAAAGTTTGTATCGTTGAGTAGTTTGATGTTTGGTAATAGTGTAAAGGAAATAATTGACAACAATGTAGCTGCTAATAATGTCCAATAAATTTGTAGGTCCATCCACAGTAATAGCAATCCCCCAAAAAACGGTGCAGCAGCCAATGCAACATTCCATGACACACTGTAGATCGAAATTGCGCGACTCAAGTTGCGCGTTGACACAATATTCGGAATGATTGATTGAATAGCTGGTGCGATGAACGCCCTGCCAATACTAAAGGTGAAAAGCGCACCAAAAAGCCACCATTTATTAAAATCATCCATGCTCATTAAAAGGGCTATGGCAGCTATGGACATTCCCTGAAGTGCTGTTGATAGAAGAATAACTCTGCGTCTTGGATAATTATCTGCTACCCACCCTGTCACCAGAAATAGCGCTAGGATTGGTATAATTTGTGACAGGCTTATTAGTGCCAAATCAAACGCATTACCGGTTTTTTGATAAAGATGCCAAGCGACTGAGAGCGCTAGCACGGACGCGTAAAATGTAGAAACTATGCGTCCTAATAGCAAGCCAATAAATGCTTTTGAAAACAATGCATCGTTCATTCGAAAGTTCGCTTAATCTAAGAAGTGCTATTTATGTTGAATTGTATTCTTTTAAGACTACTTCAACGCGAAACGGTATTTGACTGATGTGGGCCAGGCATATGGGGTTGATGCGCCTAAAGCAATATTTGCTATGTTATAGCAAATCAATATTACAGTTTATGCCAACGGTCATACGATAATTGTATCTATAATTTGTGTTTTTTAAATCAATAAATGTTTGCGAGATACCATTAGGCTAATAAATGAACAAACCAATACCCAACAGCGATGTACAAGAGTTTATTTCTATAAGAAGAGATATTCACAAACATCCTGAAACAGCCTATGAAGAATTTAGAACAAGCAAAATCGTTGCTGCAAAGCTTAAAGAGTTTGGTTTAGTCGTCACCACCGGCCTTGCCGGAACAGGCGTCGTGGGCTCACTACATCGCGGACAAGGTCCATCAATTGGACTGCGTGCTGATATGGATGCCCTGCATTTGCACGAATTGAATACCTTTGATTATAAATCTTCAATTGAAGGTAAAATGCATGCGTGTGGTCACGATGGGCATACTGCAATGTTGTTGGGTGCTGCAAAATACCTGAGTGCAAACGACACCTTCACAGGTACTGTGCATTTTATCTTTCAGCCCGCAGAAGAAAACGAGCGGGGCGCGAAAACGATGATAGACGACGGGCTCTTTGAAAAATTCGACATCGATTATGTTTATGGTATGCACAATTGGCCTGAGTTACCTGCTGGAAAATTTGCTATTTGTAGTGGTCCCATTATGGGAGCCTTTGAACTATTCGAAATTAGCCTGTCTGGCAAGGGCGCTCATGCGGCCATGCCACACCAAGGCACGGATATTATCGTTGTTGCAAGTCAGCTGGTAACTGCGCTGCAAACCATTGTCTCTAGGAGCATTGATCCGCAACATGCTGCCGTTTTTAGTGTCACTCAGATTCATAGCGGAGACACATGGAATGTGCTTCCCGAAGAAGCGGTAATACGAGGCGGTATGCGCTTTTTCTATAAAGAAGATAGAGACGTTTTAAAAGCTAAGCTGGAAAAACTAACAACGAATATTTGCGCGAGTTTCGACATTGCCAGCAACATTGAATACAAAAACCACTACCCTGCTGTTATTAATGAGCGTTCGGCAACGCAAAAAGCAATATCAGCTGCTGGTAATGTTGTTGGAAATGAAAATGTAGAAACAGGCGTTACGCCATCTATGGCTTCAGAGGACTTTGCCTTTATGCTAGAGAAAAAACCTGGCTGCTACATTTGGATCGGCAACCGCTCAACCGACAAAGAAAAGTCACTACATAACCCTTATTACGATTTTAACGACGATATCATTGCGACTGGTATTGAATATTGGGTGCAATTAGTTGAACAAGAGTTGCCCCAATAAGGTGATTGTAATTACTCGATATTTGCAGTGTTCGTAACCCTAGGATCAATATCCCGTAGGTTTATGCTAATTGCCCGAACGGCTTTGTAAGCGTTTACGCAGCATCATTCCAACCACACATAATCCAAACAGAATTAAAATAGGTGGCGCGTTCACGTCTATTGGTGACTTTTGAATGATTGTCGGTGTTGTTGGTATTGGCGTAGTTGAACGTGGGGGCTGCCACGTCGGCGGTACAGGAGCGTTCGGCAATTCTCCCGTTGGAGGTATAAAGGTAGTTGGTGGCTCTCCCACTGGCGGGATGGGCATGGTTGTCGATTGTCTTGAAAGACTATCAAATGATGGAGTTATACCTGCCAGCGGTTTATACATATTTAGGTTTTTAAATTTGGGCGCGCGCATTGGGAATTGAAAATCGGCCATTGCCATTGCCATTGCAGTCTCGGGCATGTATTCCACTGGCGGCTTAGGCGTTGATTCTTTCTGCACGTATGGAATTGATTTGAATTCTGCGACTTTTGGTCGAGCTATAATGAGATCTTGATAACTATCATTCGTCAACAACTTAAACTCGTATTTATTTTCTACGTAAGCTAATCGAGCCAACCATCTTTCGGCAATGTCTTTTATGCGGCGGTCTTTCGCGGTTAACACATTAAACCTACCAGTGTTTAAATCTATAGATGCAGGATCGTATACGATTTCCCAAATCGCTGATTGCATTGCTGCTGAATACAATCCTGCGTCCTTTTGCCCCTTTTTGTTAACTACGGTGGGATATGCAACAGTGAAGAGTCTGCCCATTATTTCTTGTTGGACTTTGTTGCCATTAAAAAAGGTATCAGGTTCCTCAACACTATAGGCTGCGACACCAGATGCTTTGATATTCACGCCAAATTCCACGCAAAATGCGTAAAGGAAATTATTATTGTCAGTGCCTTTAGAACTTAACGATGGACTTATGCGATTAGCGTCAATGACGCCCATCTGGAGTGCACCAACATTACGCCGAGTTGGCGTACCATAGAAGCTGAAGGATACATTTCCAGTCCCGAACACTCTATAATCGTAAGCGATATCAACCTGTCTGTTAAGCTCCGCTTTCACGACTTGGGCGAACAACAAAAGACTGCTCAGACATAATGACGCGCATACAACCATAGTTCGGACTGTACCTATCGCTACTACTTTCTGACTCAAATTTACCTCTTGATAAAAAACTTTTTCGCGCTTATCTAGGGCGTGTTGATCATTGTTCAACACGCCCTAATGTATCGGCAGTTTCGATAGCCTATAAAGAGGTAATTTGAAGCAAATATATAAAAAACACGTGTTTGCCAGAAGACAAAATAAAAACTACTACAGCCAAATGCGAAGCTATTATGTTAACGAAAAATACGATGACGCCAGAAGGCTTATGCTAACAACAACAGCGTAAATAAAACCAAACAATGCTGTCTTTGCAAGCAGAACATTTAGCTTTGTTCCAGAATATGTGGTTATTGCGCGGTACAAAATAGGTAGAAAAACAGAGCAAATTAATGCCGGTATAAAAATGACAAAAGCATCTAGTGTAGACACCAACGTTAACGCTATTAAATGCACTAATAACGAACCAACCATCAAGAAGGAAAAAACCTGTCTAGATCGTGCGTCACCCAATCTCACTGCCAATGTAATTTTGCCCGCTTTTGCATCTGTTTCGATATCTCTAATATTGTTGACCAACATAATTGCACTACTTTGTATGCCTGCAGTCACTGCGAGTATCAATGCATTCAATGACAAGCTACCTGTTTGCAGAAAATAGCTCCCTAACACGGCAACTAATCCAAAGAATACAAATACCGACAACTCACCTAATGCATTTGATGCAAGTGGGAATGGGCCAGCACTGTAAGCGTAAATACCTAACAAACAAGCACTGCCGAGCAATAGAAACAAAAAACCGCCTTGATAAACAAGATAGATGCCCGAGACAATAGAGATGCAAACCGAGACTTTCACGGCCAAAGATAGTGCCGACACCGAAACTAAGCCTGATTGGAGCACTCTTTTTGGACCGAGCCTTTTGCTGCTGTCTACACCCGAGATACCGTCGCAGAGATCGTTGGCTAAATTGACCGATATTTGCAAAAATAACGCGCAAACTAGCGTGATGATAAAAAGCGCAGTATCAAAAAATCCATCATATTTAGCGAGTGCCGTTGCAAGTAACACCGGGCCTATTGACGCTAACAGTGTTTTTGGACGAATTGCCTGCCACCAAATGCTCATTTTCAACTTGCATTAAAAAAGTAAAAACTAATGATAATATGGTAATGTCGTCGAATGTAGCGATTTATGGATGAATGATGCATTTAGATAGAGATGTACCCTGTGGCTGATATAGTTTCACAAATTTTACTGCCAGTAACGCTTGCCTTCATTATGCTAGTAATGGGGCTAAGCCTGTCTCGATCGGATTTTGTTAATCTGATTCAAGCCCCGAGAGAGACGCTTCTGGGATTGTGCCTACAATTACTATTATTGCCATTACTAGCAATCGTTATTGCATTTACTTTTCAACTATCAGCAATTGCCAGTGCTGGCCTACTCTTACTTTCCTTGTGCCCAGGTGGCGCAACGTCTAACGCATTTAGTATGTTTGCGAAAGGCAATGTTGCGCTTAGCATAAGTCTCACCGCCATAACAAGCTTGATAGTTCCGTTTACAATTCCATTGAGCTTTGCCGCCTACCTATTGCTAACTGGCGATGCAAACGATGATTTCGACTTTCCTGTTGGACTAATGATGAAACAACTTATTGTTGTGACATTAATACCCGTCATCACTGGCATGTTGTTGCGACATTTTTTGATTTATCAAACGGAGAGATGTTTGCCAATGCTGAAAAAGTTGTCAGGTGTATTGTTGATCAGCGTTATTGTCTTGTTATTCATTACAAATCATCAAGCTTTGTCAAAAGGGATATCTAGCACGGGAATGGCAGTTATTGCTCTGTGTATTATGTCAATGTCAATCGCTTTTTGGCTTAGCCGTAAAGCAAACCTAAGCTTTGCGTCAACCAAGACAATAACGATAGAAGTCGGGGTACAAAATGCAGGCACTGCAATGCTCATCGCTTTTACCGTTTTGAATCGACCAGAGTTGGCAATGACACCGCTGTTATATGGCTTACTAATGAATATTCCAGCAATTTCATTTGTGTTATGGGTAAATCGGAAACGATTTAATAATCGGGCGGCAGATGTTTAACTCTTTTATCTACATCGTTAAATGCCTTACAATTTAATCATGCACCAGCGTTCCATTTTTATAGACTTTACTTACTAATAACTCGTCGTTAAGCAAGACAAAGTCAGCGTCAAAAGTCTTTGCAATTTTGCCCTTTGAATTTTCTAACCCAAGGAATGTTGCCGGAACTCTCGTTGCCATATCCACGCAATCATGTAGTGGAAAACCCAGCTGCTCATAAGCATATTTAATCGCTGAAGCCATATTTAAACAGGAGCCTGCAAGCGTGCCATCTGGCGTTGTTAAACGGTTGTCTTGACGCTCGATATTAGTATCAAAGAATGGCAATGATGATGCTTCACTGCCAACATGTGGCATGGCATCGGTAACCAACATAATTCGATCGATGCCCTTCGCTTGTATAGCGAGTTTTGCCGAAATAGGATGGACATGTTCGCCATCCAAAATAATACCCGCATATGCTGATTTTGCATTCATAGCTGCACCTACCATTCCCGGTTCACGAGATGTCAGTGGTGACATTGCATTGAACAAATGTGTAAAGCCCGTTGCACCGGCCTCAATAGCCATTACTACTTGTTCAAAAGTGGCATTACTATGGCCTAAGCTTATGATAATGCCCTGATTAACAAGCGCTTTAATTACGTCTGGTGGAATCCGATCTGGTGCAACGGTAAGTAACACCTTACCAATATCTTTTCGAGTAATAACATCGAGTTCTTCATCGCTCAGCTCTCGAATGAACTCTTCTTTGTGAATGCCTTTCTTTGTTGTATCCAAAAAAGGACCTTCAAAGTGAACGCCGACAATACCATTTTGATCTTCTGATCTTGCCAACGCTATCGCATCAGCTGCTTTGCGCATGGTTTCTGCTGTATCGGTGATAATAGTCGGTAACATCGACGTTGTACCAAATTTGCGATGAGCACTCATTATCGTCTGAACGCCATTGTTAGTGGGGTCCGAATTAAACAAAACGCCCCCACCACCGTTGACTTGGACATCGATGAAGCCGGGTACTAACCACCCCTCCAAACACTTATCCGTATATGGGTTAAAGGTCACAATATCCTTAATAACACCATCTTTAATCACAATGCTCTTACCAGGCTCCCATCGATTATCAATCAATATTTTTTGTGCACTTAACCTATGCATTTCAAACTCCATATTGTTCCTGTCGCAGACGCAGACTCGCATGAGGACAGCATAACGCCGTGAGTATTTATCACAGCGATACCGGCGTTGATAATTAGTTCAATGCTATTCATTGTAATGACAAAGCCTCAATTGCACGTCTTAACCTGCCTTCATGCTTATCTAAAAGCAGGCTGGCTTTTTCTTTTGTAAGCTGAGATTTTATAATAAGTATTGCAAGTTTTGCTCGATAATCTGCATCGTCTAACGCCTGTTTGGCTTGCTCCTGCGAACAACTGGTTGCCTGCATAACAATTCTGATTGCTCGCGCGACAAGCTTCTTATTGCTGGCGTTGACATCAACCATTAAGTTTTCATAGCACTTACCCAACTGGATCATAGATGCTGTGGTTAACATATTTAAAATAAGTTTTTGTGCGGTTCCAGATTTCATCCTTGTCGACCCGGTTAACACTTCAGGACCGACTTCGGCACAAATGGCAATGTCAGCACTTGTTGTCAACGCCGAGTTTGGATTACAAGTAATCGACACAGTTGTTGCGCCCTGCTTTTTAGCATACGCCAAACCGCCTAATACATAAGGTGTGCGACCGCTTGCGGCGATACCAACGAGTACATCTTGTGCCGACAAGTTGTTTTTTTCTAGATCTTCAACAGCCAGCAATTCATTGTCTTCTGCTCCTTCAACCGCCTTGTACACCGCTTTGTCTCCACCCGCTATTATCGCTAAAACTAAATCGCTGTCTACGGAGAAAGTAGGCGGACATTCAACAGCATCAAGGATCCCCAATCGACCGCTGGTACCTGCGCCTAAATACACCAGTCTTCCGCCATCTTTAAATGCATTAACAATTGCATTTACCGCGTCAGAAATGGCAGGGATCTCAGATTTGATCGCTTTAGGCACCATGCTATCTTCTTGATTAATTAACGATAATACTTGTTGCGTAGCTAGCAAATCGATGTCCATTGACTTCGGGTTTCGACTTTCAGATAACAGTGTATCAAGCTGTGCAATTAGCGTTGATTCATTGTGATTTGACATGTTGGAATTAGCTTCAAGTGAGACATTGGCGCTTTCACGTCCATCGCTCGATGCTTTTTGCGTCATTTTACTGTGCGCATCAATTCGTTTTTTAGCCTGATTCAAGTCATGTTCCAATGCCACAAAGCAAGCACCGTCTATTGCGCTGCCTTTTGCTTGTTGTATTTTGTTCGAAAGCCGTGGCGAGAGGTTTTCACGTGTTATAGATGCCAAACTGCCACTTAGCACTATTGGAATGTCTTCTCGCAAAGCAGCGCTGTTGATTAGGCGTTCAACTTCTACAATGTGCTGTTGAAAGACTGCATTAGCCACTGAACAACTATCTCTCAAAGTCGTCACGATAGGCGCAAGCTGGCCATAGTCAAATGCACTTGCTTGTGACAGCCATGCCAAAATAGTTTGTTTATTGCTACCTATCGTTTTTTTAATTTGCTGCGCGAGCAAAGATTCATCCAGACTCTTCTGAACGATGCATTTATCGATTTCAGATAGCGTCTGTTGAACCGCGAGTTTGCCCATAAAAGCTGCACCGCCTTCATCGCCAATGGAGAACCCCCACCCGCCTACTTGAGTAAAACGACTCTCTTCATCGATCACGGTAGCAACCGAACCAGTGCCTAAAGCGACGCATACAACAGGCTGATTACCTCCTGCTCCGATTGCTGATACGCGTGCATCTGATGTTACTATGAGTCTTTCTTTTTCAAGAAAAAACTGGCTCAGTAAATGATTTCTAAGTTTCTTATTTAGAATATCATTTTCAGCACCAGACACCCCGGCGGCTACGATAGCATCCGTAACTTCAAACTTTCCTATTTCGCCAAGCTTTTGCAGGACTGCACTGAGGTTGGTACACGATTGATGAAAATCATTCGTCAGTGCACAAGGACCACCGGCATATTCCGCCAGTATTGATGCACTTGTTTGCAATTCATCGAACAACACAGAGCTATTTTCTTGTTTGGATTTAAGGGTCTTATCAAACACTAAGGCTCTGCCAGTTGTTTTTGACCCACCACCATCAATACCGATAATAATTTGCGACATAAGTTCTTTTTGTTATTAGAGTTTTGGTAACAAACCGAATACGTATTACCATTTAATGACAATGTAGTTTATAACTCAAGTGCTCAGGTAAATAATCATCGCCAGCTTATTAAGATAAGCTAAGGTGGGATGATAGTTTTGAGAGAGTGTTAAGTAAGCGTTTGTAATAGCGTAGCCTCACTCTCTACGAACGACAATCCCATGCCAACTAGCTTAACTAACCTTTTAGTTGCGAGTTTCGATGATATTAGTAAGCTGAACACAACTGTAGAGATTACAAAGCAAACAATAAAATATGCGCGATGCATCAACAAAAGCTACACTTGAACAAAAAATCGCCCAGAAGCTTATTTTGGATTTTCGTTTTTTCGAAAACGACGACGATTCAGATGCTTGCAAACAACCTCTTACCAAGCTTCCTGATGCTCTGGCAGAATTGATACGTTCGTCTTGTCTAGGCGGTATTATCCTATTCAAAGAAAACCTGCACAATCCAGAGCAAATAATAGAGCTTACCAACAGCCTTCAATATGCCGCTATGGGATCTGCGCTTGGCCTTCCATTATTTTTATCGGTTGATCACGAGGGCGGACGGGTCACGCGATTACCAGATGCAGTGTCGACTAGCTTTAGTGGAAATATGTCAATAGGAGCAGCCTTTCACGAACACGACGACGAGTTTGCGAAACTCACAGGTAAAGCACTTGCCAAAGAGCTATCAGTTTTGGGTATTAATGTTAATCATGCGCCAGTTGTGGATGTTAATTCTGATAAAAATAATCCGGTTATTAATTCCAGAGCTTTTTCTGACAACCCTAACACGGTGGCGAAACTTGCAATCGCACAAGTTGAACAGATGCAACAACATGGGGTAATGGCCACTTTGAAGCACTTTCCCGGTCATGGAAATACAAGTATTGACAGCCATACAGGTCTACCGTGTATTCATTATTCTAAAGAGGTTGCTGAAGCGATTGACCTTTTGCCCTATAAGCAAGCCTTATTAAAAGTGCAACCCGCGATGATCATGACGGCACATATTCAGTATCCGGCCCTAGACTCGACGTTAATAATGACGAAAAACGGTGAACAAATCACCGTGCCCGCGACAATGTCTAGAAAAATACTCCATGATTATTTGCGCTCAACCCTGAACTACTCAGGGCTTATTGTGACGGATGCTTTGGATATGGCGGGTATTTCAGATTATTTTTCAGATGAACAGGCAGTTATCAATTGCTTTTCAGCGGGTGTTGATATTGCCGTTATGCCAATCAGAATTAGACGAGAACGCGACGTTGATGACCTCTTTACATTGATTTCAGGCATTGCTGATGCAGTGAGGACAGGTTTGATTAATGAAGAGGAAATTTCAGCGTCTTTTGAACGTATAATACGCGCGAAAAACACAATCAAAATCCCAGATCCCACTCAAAAACAAAAGCAGCTAAATCTCGCCGAATCGATATTAGGATGCAAGCAGCACCGTGAAATTGAGATTTCATTAGCTAGAAAAGCGCTCACAGTCATAAAGGGCCAAGCGCTGATCGGCAATTGTTTGGACAAGAATAAACAGATCCTTATTATGATGCCTCAAGCAGTTATGGGGTACGCTTTAAAGAGTGCCCTGCTTGCGCTTGATTCGCAGTACAAAATAGACTCGATAGATTTGCAGAACGAAGCTGCTGATGTTTCAAAAAATAAGATTGATTGTGCAGATATCATAATTGCCGGACATATCTACCCTAAACAAAGCGCAGTTGAGCTGGGAGGCATAGAGGATTTAGACACAATTAACCAAAGCCTGCACAAACGAAGAAATAGCACGCAACACTTAATTGACTTGCTAAAGTACGCAAAACCTCTTAAAAGCACAATTGTATTCGCTAGTTTAAGAACACCCTATGATATCGAAAATTTTGAAGACATGGCGGATATTGCATTTGCGTGCTATTCATACAATGTACGTAATGTTAACTCAGTTTATGAAGGCGCAACGTTCAGCGCATTGGCAAGTGCGCTGCACGGTAACGTCGTTCCAAGCGGCAGAAGCCCGGTAATGCTGAAGTAAGCCATACTTTCAATATAAGAGGACACTTACCCTCATCATGTTAGTCCACTTTGTCCGCAGCCATCTTCGTTTTCACGCCCAAAATATTATCAGTCTCTCACCGTCGGACAGATTGTTATCGATAGACGCTTTTCGCGGAATAACCATCACCGCCATGATTTTGGTAAACAACCCTGGAAGCTGGTCATATATCTATTGGCCTCTCGCTCATGCGCAATGGCATGGCTGGACACCCACTGATTTGATTTTTCCGTTTTTTCTTTTTCTTGTCGGAATATCAATTAGTTTATCGATAAACCAGCAAAGCATAAATCAAAGCTCAAATGTAGCGCTTGTCTCAAAGGCATTTTTACGCATGGTAAAACTGCTCTTATTAGGTTGGTTTTTAGCATTATTTTTTTACGACTTTACGATACCGAACTACCCATGGTTACAAGAAAGATTGTATTCAATACGAATAATGGGAGTGCTTCAAAGGATTGGTATCGTATATTTTATATGCGTCCTTGCGTTTCTATTTTTATCTCGTCGAATGTTTTATTTGCTCGCACCCGGACTATTGATTTTATACGCTGCCCTCATGTCGCTGGTGCCATACTCTGATGCAGAAGGCATGCGCTATGTCGGTCTATTAATTGAGGGCAATAACTTTGCCGCATGGATTGATAATATCGTCTTAACTTCAGACCACGTTTATAAACGAACCTCAGAACCTTTTGCCTACGATCCCGAAGGACTATTAAGCACACTACCTGCTATTGCAACATGTATTTCGGGTGTTGCCACCGGCGAATGCTTAAGATACGCAAAGACGAGAAACTCAACGCTGAGTTACCAAATTAAACTGCTCTTTATTTCGGGTCTTACATTAAGCATGATTGGCCAATTGACGCACCTCGTTTTTCCCATAAACAAAATCTTATGGACACCGAGTTACGTTTTACTATCAACCGGAATAGCGCTGCTTTTCCTTGCATTTTGTATCTACCTCATTGACCATAAGCGATATAAGCTGTGGTCCGCGCCATTTATCGTATTTGGCGCTAACGCAATTGCCTTTTTCATGTTCGCAGGCATTGTCGGCAGGCTAATGTTAATGATCCCGGTGGGTGAATCCACCTTAAAAGGCTTTCTTTTTAATGAGGTTTTCCAACCCTTATTCGGCAACTACAATGGGTCGCTCACCTATGCGTTTTGCTTTTTATGCCTCTCTTATATAGTTTTTCACAACTTGTTTAAACGCAGAATAATCTGGAAGGTGTGATTGCGGGTATTCAATATGTAATCGAGGTATAAACGCTGCTTGTTCATGCTAAAGCGCTGACTGCGGACATACTCACATTAAAAAGACGCTCTTCAACACTCCTCGACGCGAAGCGGCTGTTCGCTCGGGCGAGCGGGGTTCTCGACACGAAGTGGATGCGCTCGCACGCTTTATTAATGTAAACATGCCTCCGCTTCAACGCTATTTAGCTGAAACTAATAGCATTAATCGAGGATGGCTAAATTGAAAAGTTATGTTACAAAAAACATGGGTATATTGTGTCAATCATCATATGGATATACTTGCAGCATGTTTATTTTTCGACATAACATACCGAACTTGCTTAGGTTAAACTATGCAAAGGGCACCTGCGTCAAAAAATGCTTAACAAAGGCTCTTTTTGCATTAAATAGTGTTTTTCTCTTTACTGCCAAAATACAGTTAATTATGAGGTTTAGAGATTTGAAAGCCTAAAAATCATCTGCTTCACAGCGAGGAGTGATTCTTTTGAGCCCCATGGATGGGTTTATAGCGACTTTCAAATCTCTAAATCTTGTAATTAAATGAACTATGCATGATTCAACAATATTTAATGCAAAAAAAGCCAAAATAACGAAAACGCATAAACTGTGTACTTACAAAGGAAAGATGTAGATATGAAACTATTAGGTGGCATCGTAATATTTTGTTTTTCATTAATGGCGCTAAACACCGCCGTTGAAGCAACAGAAGACGCCGAAGAAGCAAAATGGATCCGAAACCCAGCGATTTCTCCCGACGGTAAATCCATCGTATTCACATATAAAGGTGATCTATATCGCGTGTCGAGTGAAGGTGGAGATGCATCTCGATTGACGTTCCATGCAGCGCACGATAGTTACGCTGTTTGGGATAATACCGGTACTCAAATAGCGTTTGCATCCAATCGCAATGGCAATTTCGATATTTATGTGATGGATTCAAGAGGCGGTAACGCAACCAGGCTTACTTACCATTCTGCAGATGAAACACCATTCACATTTAGCGCTGACAATGACTATGTCTTGTTTTCAGCGGCACGGTTAGACACCGCCGAACACCGACAATCACCTGATGGTACTTTTCCAGAACTTTATGAAGTCAAGGCAACTGGCGGCAAAGTCCAGCAAATCTTTACGCTGCCTGCACTGGATGTGGATATCGATGAGCAAGGCGATTACTTTTTGTATGAAGACGTAAAAGGTTATGAAAACAAGTGGCGCAAACATCATCGCTCTGCTGTTACTCGAGACATTTGGCTTTACGATGTTGATGAGCAAACACATAAACAATTAACCTGGTTCGAAGGTGAAGATCGCGAAGCTGTATTCTCAAGTAACGGCGAAAGCTTCTACTATTTAAGCGAGCAAAATGGCACGTTTAACGTGTTCGAAGCGCCATTAAATGAACCTACCAACGCCAAACAACTTACTGATTTTGCAATGCATCCAGTTCGTTTTTTGTCAATCGGTGCAGATACTCTCGCGTTCACGCATCACGGTGAGCTATTCACAATGCGTGAAGGCGCTGAGCCAAAGGCAATTACGGTCAACATTCGCACGCAGGATACCACCGATAACATATCATTTGAGAACATCGCTGGAAAAATTTCAGAATTTGTCATTTCCCCCAATGGCAAAGAGATAGGTTTCGTCGCACTCGGCGACGTATTTGTCGCATCAACCGACGGTGCATTCGTCAAACAGATTACAGATACTGCGGAGCGCGAAGCATTCATCACGTTTGATAAAGAAGGCGAATCACTTATCTACTCTGCTCAACGTGATACACAATGGGGTATCTATGAAGCGACAAAAGCACGTGAACAAGAGCCTTTTTTCTATGCAGCTAGTCTGATTAATGAAGCGCCTTTGTTAGTTAACAATAACGATAACTACCAACCTAAAGTATCACCAGATGGTACAAAAATAGCCTATATCGAAAACCGAAGAACATTGCGTGTTATGAGCAGAGTGGGTGACTATGCTAAAACGCTGGTTGACCGCGATGAAATGATTCACTTTCGAGACGGTGATCAACAGTTTAGCTGGAGCCCAGACAGCCAGTGGATTTTGTTTCAGCATGATAGATTATTAAACAACCGAGACATTGCCATTGTTAAAGCGGACGGCAGTGAACCCTTCAAACCGCTTTCTATGAGCGGATTTGGTGATTTTGCGCCGAAATGGGTGAATGCAGGAAAGCAGGTGCTATGGTTTAGCGATCGCATGGGATTGCGCAGTTATGCGACAAGCGGTCGAAGAGAAACGGATGTCTATACCCTTTTCTTCACACAAGAAGACTGGGATGAATTCAGACTAAGTGAAGATGACTTTAAGTTGCAGCAGGCCATTGATGAAGCGAATGAAGAAGCTAATGAATCCGAATCAGAAGTTTCAGAAGACGACGCCGAAAAAGAGACTTCAGACGAAGAAAAAACCGAAGAAGATGAGGCTGTTGATCCTATAGAGATAGAATGGAAAGGATTGGACGACCGTATTGCCAGGCTGACTATTCATTCTTCCAGATTAAGCGACGCCGTATTAAACAAAGAAGCAGATACGCTTTACTATCTGACTCGATTTGAAGATAACGCGGATTTGTGGACAACGAATCTTAGAACAAAAGAAACCAGTAAATTAATTGGGCTTGGCGCACGCAACGGCTCTCTAGTTTGGGATAAGGACTATGAGAACCTCTACTTATTGAGCGATGGCAATATATCAAAGCTCGATCTTGACAAAAAATCATCAGAACGTATCTCACTCAATCACAGAGTAGAAATAGACAACGATTTGCTAAGACAGACGACCTTTGAACACGTCTGGTTAAGAACCGCTAAAATGTTTTACGAGCCCACGTATCATGGTATCGACTGGGACAAAATGTATGAAGACTACAAGCCGAAAGTTGCACACCTTGGCAATGGATATGAAATGGCTGAACTGCTTAGCGAGATGATCGGAGAACTCAACGTATCTCATGCGGGTGCTGGGTATCGCAGTTCTGACAGTAATGACGATGCTACCGCTTATCTAGGCGCTTTTTTTGATTATAAACATAGACAAGACGGGTTAAAGATTGTCGAAGTCGTCGAAGGTGGGCCACTAGATAAATCAAGATTGGATATCACACCAGGCATGATTATTACAAAAATTGACGGCACTGAAATAACCAATGCGTATGACTGGGCCAAGCTGCTCAATCACAAAGCTGGAAAATTTGTGCTATTGGAAATCATCGACGATGACGACAATAGTAAACAAGTCACTGTAAAACCAATAAGTCAACGAGAACACGGCGATTTACTCTATAAGCGGTTTGTAGATGTAAACGAACAAGAAGTCCTAAAGTTAAGTGATAATCAATTAGGATATGTACATATTCCGGGCATGAGTGATGGCCCGTATCGAAATGCATTTGACCTAATGCTCGGTAAACATTTTGATAAAAAAGGAATAGTGGTTGATACACGATTCAATGGTGGAGGCGACTTGGTAGCCGATCTTGCCATGTTTTTTACGGGTGAGCAGTTTTTAACCTATGCCACTTCCGATAAAGTAGTTGGCGGGGAACCAACATCGCGCTATACCAAACCCGTCGTCACTCTCTTCAATGAAGATATGTACAGCGATGGACATTGCTATGCCTCAGGCTTCACTGACCTTAAAATCGGTACATCAATTGGTATGCCGGTTCCAGGGACATGCAGCTTTGCAGGATGGGAAGGACTGCCAACTGGCGGCTATTGGGGTATGGTTCCGGTAAGTGCTAAAAACAAGGCTGGCGAATGGCTTGAAAACAATCAAACTTCACCAGATATTATCATCAAAAATATGCCTGATGCGATTAGTAATGGTAAAGATCAACAACTTGAAAAAGCGATCGAAGTGCTGTTACAACAAGTAAACTAATTAAGTGTTAATTATACTGAACTATCATTAATCTCATGGAGACTGCCTGATATTGAAAAGCGCATCTGATGCACTTAAAGACGCAAGTAAAGATGCGCAGACGATTCGTGCTGCAGATTATGTGTTGTTACCGGAATGGGCCGAGCAGGAAGCTGTTGCGCTTGCGTGGCCTCATCGAAACACCGATTGGCAAGATAACTTGAATGCCGTTCAAGCAACCTATCTGACGCTTATTGATGCGATTAATGCGTGCGATGTGCCTGTATTACTTTTGTGCCCCGCTAATGAAGTCCCTTCTGTCGAAGCGCTCTTGAACACGCCGCGATATCACTCTAATTTGCAAATAGCTAAGCAAATAATTAGGCAAATGGTGATGATCATTCCTTGTGATTACAACGATACCTGGGTGCGGGACTATGTTTTTTTAACGGTAAGTGACAATGAATTCAATTATCCCGCTAATTTCCAATTTAATGGTTGGGGTGAAAAATTTGATGCACATTTAGATAACAGAGTTAATGACAGACTCGTCGAGTTGTGCCAAAAACCTGTAGTGTCTTACGATTTTGTGCTTGAAGGTGGCGCAGTTGAAATCGACGAAAACCAACACCTTCTAACGACGTCTTCTTGCCTCCTAAACCCCAAGAGAAATGGCAATAAATCCACACAAGAATATGAGGCGCTATTTAAGAATACCCTCGGCGCCAAACGCGTCACTATATTGCAAAACGGACGGTTACAGGGCGATGATACAGATGGTCACATAGATACATTAGTGAGGTTTACACCGTTAATGGGTATCGTTGTGCAAGGCGCAAATAATCGCCCACAAGACCCGCATTTTGATGCCCTAAAGCGCCTGGAAAACGAATTAATAACAGCATTACCCGTCCACCAATTGTATTCGTTACCTTTACCACTTATCGAAAATAACCGTGGAGAAAGGCTCCCTGCATCTTACGCTAATTTTCTTATACTCAATCGTAATATTCTGTTGCCGATTTACGGAACATTGGAAGATCATAATGCCATTTCTGTAATCAAGCGTGCGTATCCGAATTACGAAGTGTATCCAATTAATTGTCTGAGTCTTGTACAACAAGGAGGTAGTCTTCACTGCAGCTGCATGCAGGTACCGGAAGATACCATTAAACAACACCTCTCAATACAAGCAAGATCGGGTGTAACCGTATATGACTAAACTCAAAGTAGGCATCGTACAGCAATCTATTGCTGGCAGCGACAAAGAAAAGAATTGGCAATCAACCGCCCAGAGCATTGAAGAACTAGCGTCCGAAGGTTGTGAATGCATCTTATTGCAGGAACTTCACTCGAATCTTTATTTTTGTCAGACTGAAGATGTGAATCAGTTCAATTTGGCAGAACCCATTCCCGGTAATGCAACTGCATACTTCGGTAAGCTTGCAAAAGCCCTTAACATCGTTTTAGTGACCTCATTGTTCGAAAAACGCGCTCAAGGTCTATATCACAATACAGCAGTAGTCTTCGACCGCACGGAAGAGATTGCCGGCATCTACCGAAAAATGCATATCCCAGATGATCCCGGATTTTACGAAAAGTTTTATTTTACGCCGGGTGATTTGGGCTTTACACCTATTCAAACAAGTATCGGAAAACTTGGTGTATTAATATGCTGGGACCAGTGGTTTCCTGAAGCTGCGCGTCTTATGTGTATGGCAGGGGCTGAGATACTACTTTATCCCACGGCTATCGGTTGGGACCCTGATGACAACCGGGAAGAACAAAAACGCCAGCAGGTTGCGTGGGAAACCATTCAACGTTCACATGCTATTGCTAACTCAGTGTATGTTATGGTTGCAAATAGGACAGGGTTTGAAGCGTCGCCCTGCCCCATCGGTCCCGGCATCGAATTCTGGGGACATAGCTTCATTGCAGGACCTCAAGGAGAGGTCATAGCGATGGCGAGTGACATCAACGAACAAACCTTACTTGCAGAAATAGATTTAGCAAAATCTGAAGACATTCAACGCATCTGGCCCTATTTCCGAGATAGACGAATAGACGCGTATCATGATATCTCCAAACGTTGGCGAGACTGAGGGCTGAGGGCTTAGGCCAATAGGCGTAATTCTTGCAGCTCGCTGCTTCTCTACAACTATAAACGTTATCGTTTTGCGGTTGAGTCAATAAATCGACAAAATGACGCGACGTACAAATTTCAGACAAATTTCAGGATCAGGGGGTTAGATGCAAACAGCATACAAGACGGAACAGGAGCAATTCTGGGCGGGCGATTTTGGCAAAGACTACATTGAAAGAAACAAATCTGACGAGCTATTAACGTCTAAGGTTGTCATGTGGTCACAAATGCTTCGCAGCGCACATTCCGTTCAATCAGCATGCGAGTTCGGATGTAACATTGGATTGAACCTGGTCGCATTAAAACAGTTAAAGCCCTCAATTACGTTAACAGGTATTGAGATTAACGAAACAGCAGCTCAACAGGCAGCAAATCGAGATATAGCCTCTATACACAACGGCTCAATTATAGAGAATATTAGCAACGTAAAAGCAGATTTAACATTCACTGTTGGCGTACTCATCCATATCAATCCTGATTACTTGCAGAGTGTCTATGACAACCTTGTAAATAACAGCAACCGCTATATTCTTGTGTCTGAATACTACAACCCGTCGCCCGTCGCGATTCCCTATAGAGGACATCAAGAACGTCTCTATAAAAGAGATTTTGCAGGTGAATTGATGGATAACTACAACCTTAAACTTGTTGATTATGGATTTATCTACAAGCGGGATAACTGGGCACCACAGGATGATACAAATTGGTTTTTGTTAGAAAAATAGTTACTTGTTGAATAATTTGCTTGGGTAACTTAGGGAATACATGAAAAAAGCCTCATTGATCTTGCATCAATGAGGCTTTTGATAAAGTAGCGGTGCTTACATTACGTAATTAACGCCAAAGAAATACGTGCGTCCGCGAGGGCCTGTAGGCCATGCTTCTTGAGTAGAAAACGGCGATTTATCTCCGAGATTATTAACACCGCCAAACAACGTTAAGTCTTCATTGAATTGATAGCTGACATTAAGGTCATGAATTACAGTGCTTCCAAAGAAACCGCCAAGTCTGCCACCAGGACCATACAGTTCTTGGTTGTCACCCAGTCCAAGGACATTTTCGATCTCTTCCACAGCTTGTCTGCTTTGATAAGTGGTTTGCCATGTGACGCTAAAGTCACCACGACTCCAATTCAAATTGACATTACCCGAGGTTTCAGGCACCTGAATTTCTTCTAATTCTGGATTAACATCTGTCGGATCTAATGCATTAAAGAAGAAATCTAGCGATTCCTGACGCGTTCCTACTACGGATACTGCAAAATCATTTTCGTCAACGCTAAACTCATACGATATTGAGAAATCAATACCTTCTGCTTGTACTTGGGCAAAGTTAATTTCACCTGTTGTGAGGTCTGACAAACCGCCATCCGCACGTCTAACAAATTGGCTACAGAACGGTACATTAGGGTAATTTGCAGAATCGAAACATCCATTAAGTATCTCTGCTGCACCTACCTCAGAGATTGCGTCCTCAATTTCGACATCCCAATAATCTAAAGTAATAATTAGATTATCAACAAATGATGGCGTAAATACTGCGCCTAACGTCAACGTTTCTGCAGTTTCAACATCTAGGTCTGGATTACCACCAGAAGTACCGGCGAAACGAGCGGTAAGTGGGTTAAGCCAAATATAATTTCCGTCAGCATCTAAAATATCGTCAATAGGCACACCAACCGCTTGCAGCGCCGAAACACAGTTTGCCTGTCGCGAGGTTGTGCCGTTATTGATTTGAGATGGGTCGCAAGGGTCAGTATCAAGGTTGACAGTGATTGGCAATTGAGGGTCGAACAGCTCTGTAATATTCGGTGCCCTCACAGCTTCAGAAATTGTCCCCCTAAAACTTATATCTTCAACCGGGCTATAGGTGATACCGAACTTCCACGTTTCTGCTGTCCCCAAGGTACTGTAATTAGCAACCCGAATCGCACCATCTACGGTAAATTCTTCTGCAAACTCCCTGTCTAGGAAAATTGGCAAACGTACCTCAACAAATGAATCAAACACATCGTATTCACCGCTAGTGTTAAGGAAGTTAGAGTTGTCAATGTCGGTTAACGAGAATAACCATGGAGATACTTCGTTGACATTAACGCCTGCCGTAAATGGCGTACCTTCTGGCAAGATGCCCAATTCAACAGGATCTAGTCGGTTATCACTCGATTCTTCACGATATTCAACACCCGCTGCGTACCCAATTCCACCGTCTAGCACATTTTCAAAAACATCAAAATTACCTACAAATGTTAGTGATACCACCTTTTGCTCGATGGTAAGTTCGTCTTCTTTGCGCACATTGATAAAGTTTTGTGCTTCAGGACTAATGGCATTAACGCCAAATGGATTTAACGGTGCACACTGGCCATCGCCTGGCGTAAATGAGTAATAAATGTCAGATGAAAACCCGCCGTCGGCAAAGCCATTTCCAGCGGTAAAATAATCAATTTCATATGCTGCAGTGGGGTCAATGTCTGAACGACATACTGGATTACCGTCGGGACCTGTAGTGGCGTCTATCGCAGCAAACACTCTATCTAAATATGCCTCAGTATAACCTGTGGTGTTTTTAAATCGCCCGTAATTTACAGCGAACTCCATTGAGTGATCTAACGAATAATCCCAGTCAAAACCAGCTACAAATCTCGTTGTTTCTCTTTCATATGTTGTATCGTCAGCGTCCCATCCAAGCACGTCTTGTGTAAGTAATAGACCGCCTCTAGCATCTACAACAGGCTGAACTTCTGCAGGAATAAAAGGGTTGTCGGGCTGTATAAACAGCGTGTCATAGTAGGTATCGTATTCAACAAAGAAATTGGTATCTGCTTTAACGTATTTTGCTTCGAAAAAACCGCGAAGATCATCTGTAAACTCATAGTTACCATTCAAGTTTACGATGGTCTTATCCGTATCTGGCATTAGCGTATCAGCGTCGGTATTAAACCGTGCGCCCGTGCCGCCACTACTTAAGAGTCCTGTATAGGTTGGACCGTTTGTGTTAACACTCACGGAGCCGTCTGCGTTTGTAATCCAACATCCTGCTAAGAAACTTGAACGGCCTGCGCGAGACTCCTGACAGTCAGGAATGCCATTGTTGTTGATATCGATGTAAAGGGCTTCACGACTTGCAGTACCAAAGCCCGGCGCTATGGAGCCTTCATTTGACGACAACCAATACCGAATGTCGTTAGCGACAATTCGCTGTGGACTGTTTGGATCATCAGGATCAAAATCTGGGTTATTAACGTCGGCGAATAAGCCATTGTTTCTTGAAAAATCTCTATCGCCGTGCAGCAATTCTTCTTCTCGTTCCATTGAAACGGTTAAAACTATGTTGCCTTTATCATTATCGAAGTTCTTACCAAATGCCGCATCTATTGCAAATGTAGAACCACCAGACTCCTCTGGCACAGCTCCGGTTGCACTTACTTCTACACCCTCAAAGTCATCTTTTAAGATGAAGTTAACTACCCCAGTTACAGCGTCAGCACCGTATATTGCGGACGCGCCACCTGTGGTCACTTCAACACGTTCAACAAGTGCTCTTGGGATTGTGCCGATATCTACGGCTTGCGATCCTCTAAAGCCAGCAACATGGCGGCGACCGTTTACAAGTACGAGGGTTCTATCTTCGCCTAACCCGCGAAGGTTTAGGGCGTTTGCACCAGTATCATTGTTTTCAGCAGTACTGGAAGAAATCAACGCCGGAATATCATTGACAATATCCGCTAGGTTTAGCTCACCTGAGAGCGCAATCGCTTCACTATCTAATGATTGAATCGGGACTGAAGATGTAACGTTAGGGTCAGTTGGAATTCTTGATCCGGTGATATTAATGACTTCAACGTCTTCTTCGGCGGACGGAGTTTCTTGAGAGATTGCTTGTCCTTGAATGGATAATCCAAGTGCGGTGGCAACGCACAATGAAACTGTAGAACGTTTAATACTGTGGGAATGCTTGCTCATTAGTACTTCCTGTGTGTTTTGATTCTTGTTTTTAATGGGGCAGCAGCAATTATCAAACCAAAAGCATAAGCCATTGATTTTGAAGTAATAATTTTTTTATATTGGTCAAGCCTCTACCCTCAATTACGCGGAACGCACCAACATGAAACAGGTATTGAGCCAAAATAGTGCAGAATTTGTTCTATGTATGTGCAACTTCCGTGTTTTGTCAAGTTACTATACAGGCAATAAAAATGTCAAAATTGATTTAGATTTCATCCAAGATTCTTGTAAAACTCATTTAAACTGGGCTAGGACTTCATCTCCTAACGCTCGTTTTAAGGGGGATATATGATTCTCAACACTGCGCCATATGCCTTTACCCTTGGTGTTGATAGGTTGTCGAACTTGTTCACTGCTTGCAGAATGCACTGTTTTGGTAGATTGATGAAACACTAACGTTTTTTCCTCGAACGCAACGTTAATACACTCGAATAAGTGCCTAATTTGCGCTTCCGGCTCGTTAATAAGCTTCTCATATTGAATCTTTATCACCTTGCCAGGCAACGCTTTATCCCAGTGTTCCATTAATCGCAGATAGTCCACATAGAATTCACCAATTTGCTCTAGGTTGTAACTAAAATCTACACCAGAGGTAAAATACTGTTTAAACAAACTGACACCGCAATCTAGTGGGTGGCGGCGCACATCGACTACAAATGCATGCGGCAAAACCTTATGAATAAGCCCTATTAATCGAAAGTTAAATGGCAATTTGTCGGTAAAATATTGTGCATGTGTTTGTCTAAACAAAGCAGATTTTTGTAGATACGCATTACCAAGCTGACTAAGCTCTTGCGAGGACAGCTGATGCAGGCTCGATTGCAAAGGTTGACCATAACTTTTCTTACAAAGCAACTGCGCTGACTGCTCGATTATTGGTAATGTCGGTTGTTCAATCGTACTTTGTATCAGTGAATGGCTAGCAAGGATTTGTTCAACTAATGTCGTTCCTGAGCGCGGCAATCCAACAATAAAAATCGGTGTTGCTTCGTTATTGACTGCATCGGCTTGAATTTGTAAAGCGTCTTTTGAGTACATCTGGATACGTGCATCAAATTCCCGATGAATTTGCTCAGAGCTAAAATAAGGACGATGACATAATTGATTCGCCTTAATGTAGAGATCAAAGGCTTGTTCACTCGTTTTGTTTGACTCATTTGCCTTTGCTAGCGCAAATGCCGCCATCGCTTTTTCGTCTTGGGCGATCAGAGGAGACTTAAGACACCTTTCAATGGCTTGCTGCTCTTTTTGCGAAAACTCGTACGTTTTTAAGTCAGCCAGTCCCCACCATGCCTCTGCATTGATAGCATTATGCTGAATACTTAAATGAAACGCTGCAATACTCTTATTTTTTTGTCCTTTAATTCTTAACGCTTTTGCGCGCATGCAGTGTATTTGGCTGAGCTTTTTTGCATGGTCCTTGGCATTGTGTTTGGTCTCCTCACAGTTTTGTAAAGCAAGGTCACAGTTAACCAGCACTTCATCATATTGTGCATATTTGAGAAGCAACTGAATGAGTTGCCAATATGACGCGAAGGATGCTTGTATTGTCACAAGTGCTTTCGCCGCGTTTATTGCGCTTTGAAACTCTCCAGCTGATACCAAGGCGTCAATCAATAATCGCCTTAGCGTTAGGTTTGCAGGATTGTATTTCAGGCTTTTATGCAGAGCGTTAACACTATCGAATGGCTGCTGTTTTAACATACCAATGTGAGCCAATGTGAAAAAAGCCCTCGGATGCCCTTCAACTTTCGCTAGCATATTTTGCGCGACTTTTTCGGCTTCGGCATAATCCTTTGATTGCATTGCCGTTTGCACTTGACGAAATTCTTGCGACAGTATGTCCTGTTTTTCTGCATTATTGCTGGCTTGAATAGCGTCTTCGTATTGGCCGGCTTCAAATAAATACCTACTTAACAAAAGCCATCCTTGGTAAAAGCTCGGTTGTGCTTTCAATTCTGTCTTTAAGAGGCTTATACCCATTTCCGCGCCCAAATAGGCCACCTTATTCTTCACAGTGGAAATGACATCGTTTGCGCTAAAGTTATGCATGCTGATTAAAAAACCTATTCAAGGGGCTGTTTATTTTTCATATTTTGTAATATCAATCGTCAGCGTCAGTAATTGGAAAGTTGAAAAAAGTTTTAGGATATACTTGTGGGTATTGTTTTGACTGATGACTGAAATGCCACCACTCCTTACTGTAATTAACGAATTCACCTACCGCCATGAGATCTATTAGCGTTTGACGATTTGCAAGATGAAACCCGCTCACTTTATCATTAAACGTATTCGAGCGGCTATCGAAGTAATCAAAACGCGTACCCATATCTAACGCCCTCCATATTCCATTATCATCTTGTTGTTCCAGCGTTAAATCCACGGCAACGCCGCGACTATGACTTGATTTACCAGCGATGTAGGGACCTACAAGCGTGTCTTTTTCGATGTTCGGATAATATTGTGCTTTTGTCTTTTGATCATCTAAATCATTTGCCCAACGGACAAAATGGTCAACAGCACGTTGAGGTCGATAACAATCAAAGATCTTCAGTCTAAAGCCTTTCTCCCGCGCAGCCACCGATACCTTTACAAGCGCATTTGCTGCGCGTTCTTGCAGAAAGCATAAATTAGCTTCGTACCCATCAACAGGCGTTCCGACAAAATTATCGTCGGTAACGTAGCTCATAGTTACGTTTGCATCGTTAATCTTTGGATTAACAACCACAAAATCTTTTGGTATTTTTAACACATCCACTTCGACTTTTTCCCCAGCTACAACGCGTAAACTCAGAGCAACGATTACCGCTAACATCAGCAACGTATCCTTTCTTAAGGTTTTCATTGTTTTTAGCACCACACGTTTTTTACATTAAATAACAGCCAATTGTATCTCTTTCGCAATGCTTACTTACTTTTTTGTGTCTAGCAAGCTCAGGAGGTATTTTTTTGGTAATGAAGTTAGAGCCAATACGCCAATATCGCAATTCATTAATACAATTCTTATTTGATAATCTCACTCTACGCTAAAGCACCTAACACTAACCTTATTTTCTAAAATACGACGCAGTATTGCCGATACATATTGATTAGGATTTAACCTTTAAGGCAACCATGTACGGGTTAGTTAACAAAGCAGTAGAAGACCTTGTAATAAGTACCAAGGGCGAATCAACCTGGAAAGTCGTTAAGCAACGGGCCGGAATCATCGACCCGGTCTTTATTAGCATGCAAAACTACGACGATAAAGTAACTTATGATTTAGTTGCCGCTGCAAGTAGCGAATTAAACATTCAAGCAGAGGACATATTGAGAAGCTTTGGTCGTCATTGGATTCTATATACTGCACGAGAAGGGTATGGGGATTTACTCGATTTTAGCGGTAATTCATTAATCGAATTTATCGAAAACCTAGATAATATGCACGCACGGATAGCTGTGTCGATGCCAGATTTGAATCCACCCTCCTTTGACCATAGAGAAACGTCATCTGGAGATTTGGAAGTCCACTACTACTCAGATAGACCAGGCCTTGGGCACATGGTCGTAGGCTTACTCGAAGGTCTGATTGAAAAATTCAATGAAACTGCTCAAGTGGAATATGTGCAAACCAAACACGCTTTAGGATACGAAACCTTTACGATTAAGTTTGGTGCTCAATGATTGTAGTACGAGCCGCCCTTTATGGTAAGTAATCTCAACATTAGAGGTCATACATAAACTCGTTATGCCTCTTGATCATCAGTTAACAAAAGACATTAACATCAATTGGGCTTCGCTAGAGGCACTGTTCCCATTTGCATTTGTCTTTGATAACCACTTAAAGCTCCAGTTAGTAGGAAAATCGTTACAAAAGCTCGAACCAGGTTTTGCCATTGGTGCTGCCTTGCAAGACTGGTTTGTTGTCAAAAAACCAAAAATTGAATTCAACTTTGAGAATCTTATTGATAAACGCCCCACTATTCATCACTGGCTGCTTTCACAAAAGTATCTGCTGAAAGGTGAGTTACTGCGTATTCCAAAGTCCGACCTCGTCCTTTTTGTCGGTTCACTCGCTATCAACAACTCTACGGAACTGAGAAATTGGGGACTTAACCCAAATGACTTTGCACTGCACGATCAAACATTGGAACATTTGTTTTTAATTCAATCACAGCAGGCCACTGTTCGGGATAATCAACATTTGGTTGAGAAACTAAAGGTTGATTTTGAACATAAAGAGAAACAACTTCATTTAGAACAAAGAGCAAACTTCGATGCGCTCACGAAGTTACCAAATTGGTTTCACTTCATCGAGTTAGTTAATAAATATTTATCAAAATCGAGTTTTACTTATCACACTGATAAATATATTGCATTTGCAATCATTGATATCAACAACTTTAAAACAATAAATGACCGTTATGGATTTGGAACAGGTGATAGAATACTTCAGCATGTCACAAGCTTGACTAAATATAACCTAGAAAAATGCGACATATTAGCAAGATTGAGCGGTAATGAGTTCATAATTTTCTTCCCACCTGAAAATACCCAAGCGGACGTATATTCAAAACTTACCTCTTTAAAACAACATGTTGATGAAGGCTATAATCATGAACAAAAATCAGTGCGTCTAAGCTGCAGTATCGGTGTTACCTTTACTGACAAGTGGGACTGCGACGATATAGATAACCTGCGCACGCAGGCATCACTTGCTACTGATGAAGCGAAAATGAAAGCTGCCGACCATGTCATACAATATATACCTGGCATGTACGAAGCCTATCAAGAAGTCGTCTTGTTAAAAGATGACCTGATAAGATCAATCGAAAACAATGGGTTTAGCACTGTTTTTCAGCCAATCGTAAACGTAAAAACATCTAAATTGAAAGGGTTTGAAGCGTTGGCAAGATGGGTGTTGCCTGAAAAAGGATTCATACCGCCTGATAAATTCATCCAACTGGCCGAAGATAGCGGCTTAATGGTTGCACTTGGTAAGAGTTTAATGGACACGACGCTAGCCTCTTGGGCAAAACTCATAAAAACACATCCAGAAATTGCTACGTCAACCTTATCGATGAATGTATCAGCGCAACAATTGTTTGACCTAAACTTTCGCGGTGATTTGCATAGCTGCCTTAGTAAATATGCACTTGAAAGCAAGCAGATTTTGCTCGAGATCACAGAAACATCATTCATTAAAGATTTGAGTGCTGCTATAGAACAGTTGAATGAGTTAAAAAAACAGGGATTTAAAATAGCGCTGGACGATTTTGGTACGGGATACTCATCGCTTGCTTATCTAGAACAGTTACCCGTTGACCTCTTGAAAATTGACAGAGCTTTTGTTCAAAAGATTAGCAAAGGCGCAAATAGCGTCCCAGTGATCAATGCTATCGTCAGCGTTGCCAAAGAAATGAATTTTGAACTAGTCGCCGAAGGCGTCGAAGAGCCGCACCAACTCGCGTATTTGCAAGACGTTGGCTGTGACTACTACCAAGGTTATTATCATAGTAAGCCGCTGTCGCCTGACGATGTGGGGCAATTAATCAATCCTATAAAAAACAGCTGACAAACTGTTTCAAAATTAAATTTCCATAACTCGTAAAATAAAATGTTTGGTGCTTCTGTAGCGAAAAAGTACTATCATATGAACTGGAAAAAGGTGATTTACACGTGATGATTAATTGATCCACACCATCATCGTTTGTGATGGTTTAGCGATAGAATGGCTAAATTACCGAGAGAATAATAAACAAGGAGCGTCAACTTGATCGCTGGACCGTCTCGACGGATAGCCTCATTTATACGGACAATTTTTTTCGCTACCATTTTGGTAATGGGAACCTACTTTATTTTCAACATAGTACAGGCGCAAAATGTAAAGACTGACCATAGAGTCGCACCCGCCTATACACTGTTTGAAAAAGAGATACTTGCGCCCATCAATATTGCCAAAACACTGGCTGAAGCAGGCACGTTTGAGCGTTTTTTTGGACAAGACGAGCCTTCGATTGAACCTCTGTTAAAAGAATTACGCACACTAGAGAACAAATTGGGCTATGCCGTTCATTTAGTTCACGAAAAATCTAAAAAGCAGTATAACTCCGATGGTAGCGTGTCAGATTTAACAGATGACGACGTTAGTTGGTACTCAAAGTCAAATAATGACGTAACTATCAAGATCCAATCAACTCATCGTAATCCTGATAGTTTGAATCTATATACTGCTGTGCGCCAACTCGACGGCGACGGAAACATACTTGGCTTCGTCGGGATAGGAAAGTCACTTACAGACTTTAACGTCACCTTTGATGAATTCCGCACAAGATATGGTTACGACGTTATTTTCGTCGATACCAACAAGCAGATTGTATTATCTTCTTTCGATTCGCTTTCACCCGAAAATTCAACCGTACAAATCGGTGAGATAAGCGTTAAAAACCTAGATGACATTGAGTGGTTCAATAACTTTAGTGAAAGTACCGACAATCATGAACGCGCTGCAAAGGTTGTCTATAGCAGTAACGGCGAATTTCTCGTTTCTCAGCTGTCGCTTAAAAATCTAAATTGGGAACTTTATCTAGTTACTCCATTAACTCCCCCGCTTGCAGAGGTCAACTTTTCTTACGCTGCCTATCTTGGTATTGGCATCGTAACATTTTTATTGGTGTACCGACTTATACAACGCCTACTCGAGAGTTACATGAACAGAGTTAGCCACAAAGTCAATAGAGATGGGCTATGTCAGTTGCCTAATAGCGAACACGCTAATTTTTTCTTTTCCGTACAGCGGAAAAAGCATCGGCAAATTTCTGTGATTATGATTGAAATAGCCGAACTAAGTAAAATTAAATTAATGCACGGCAAACCCACCTTCAATCGAGCTTTACAGGAAATCTCCAGTGTTTTACGCCATACAATCAAGGGAAACAAGCTTGCAGTGCGATGGCAAGAAGATGCATTTGTTGTCGTTGTACCTGGTGTTGATGAAAATGTTGAAGATGTAGCGGAACAATGCAGATTTTGCATTGAGTATCATCAGTTTTATTTTGGAGGATCAACACTTCAACTAACTCCAATAATGGGGATCCACACATCGAGGAAGTTAACGGATTCTTTTGAGTTAATCGTTGCGCAAGCGAAGAAAACTCTCAATGAAGCTAAAACCTCTGACAAAAACACTTTTCCACACGCGGCATAATGCTTCTCAGAGGATAGTTTAAAATATACTTCTTCTTATCGAGTCATATCCTGCGCAGCGGGTAAGCTCTCTATACCCATGTTGTATAGCGTAAAGCCGTATATGTCTGCCGTTTCTTCTATGACTTTGCTTATTGGCTTACCTGCGCCATGCCCCGCATCAGTTTCAATTCTAATTAACGTAGGCGTCGCACCGCTCTGTTTTGCCTGAAGTTCTGCCGCAAACTTAAATGAATGTGCTGGAACTACTCTGTCATCGTGGTCGGCAGTTGTAATCAACGTCGCCGGATAAGTCTGTCCTTCTTTCACGTTATGCAAAGGCGAATATGACAACAAATAATTAAACATTTCTTCGCTTTGTTCGGCAGTACCATAATCGTAAGACCACCCTGCACCAGCGGTAAATGTATGGTAGCGAAGCATATCCAAAACACCAACGGCAGGAAGCGCTACTGCAGCTATTTCAGGGCGTTGCGTCATAACAGCGCCAACTAACAACCCGCCATTTGAACCGCCTCTCAAGGCTAAATATTGACTACTGGTATATTGATTTTCAATGAGATATTCAGCAGCCGCTATAAAATCATCAAACACATTCTGTTTTTGCATTTGAGTTCCCGCTCGGTGCCACTCTTTTCCGTATTCACCACCGCCTCTGATATTTGGTACGGCATAAATTCCGCCAAGCTCCAACCATGCAGCAACTGTTGGGCTAAACCTCGGCGTTAAGCTGATATTAAATCCACCATATCCGTACAACATGGTCGGATTTGTCCCGTCTTTCTGACTATCTTTATGGCGCGTAATAATCATGGGCACCCGAGTACCATCTTTTGAATTATAAAAGACTTGTTCGGAAATATACTCAGAGGGGTCGAATCGAATATCTGGTTGGTTATAAAGCGCTGATTCGCCCGACGCGATATCCAATTCAAAGATGGACGAGGGCGTGACATAGTTTGTAAACGTAAAGTATGTTTTTGTTGTGTCTTTTTTGCCGCCAAAGCTGCCGACGCTTCCTATCCCAGGCAATGCCACTTCTCTGACTTGCTCACCTTCTAATGTATATTGATACACCTTAGAAACAGCATCAACCATGTATCTAGCATAGATAAACCCACCTGCAGTACTTGCTGAGAGTACATTTTCTGATTCTGGAACAACGTCTTGCCAGTTCTCCAGCGATGGTGCATCAATTGATACCGAAACTACTTTTGTGTTGGCTGCTTCGTGGTTTGTCACCATGAAAATTTGGTCATCTTCGCTCGTGAGCATTGAAACATCAGACGTTATGTCCTGTTTTACGGTTTTCCAAACTGCGTTTTCATCTGCTAAATCTTTAACAAACGCACGATTGCCCGATGTTGTATTGGCGGCCGAAAGAAACAAGAATCTATCGTCCTCGCTTACTTGAGCAAAGATATAGCGGTGTTTTTCATCTTCGGTATGCCCAAAGACGTTAAGGTCCTCTGATTGAGACGTTCCAATCCGATGATAATACACTTTGTGCTGGTCAGTTTTATCACTTAACTCAGATCCAGTCGGTTTATCGTAGCTCGAATAGTAGAAGCCTTCATTTTTAAACCACGCTATTCCACTAAATTTGACATCTTGAAGGGGTTCGCCAATCAATTCTTTGCTTTCGACATCCATCACAAAAATTTCTCGCCAATCGCTACCACCTGTCGAGGTCGCATAAGCCACCATGGAGGCATCCTGGGAGAATGCGATTGACGGCATCGATGTCGTACCATCTTCGCTAAAGCTATTAGGATCTAAGAAAACCTCCGGCTCGCTACCTCCCATTTTACGATACAGCACACTTTGGTTTTGTAGTCCGTCGTTTTGAAAAAAATAGGTATAGTCACCTTCTTCAAACGGGGCACTGACTCTCTCATAATCGATAATGCTGCGTACTTTTTCTTCGATTTGTTCTCTATAAGTGATGTTTTGCAGATACCCTTGCGTTACGTCATTCTGGCTAGTAACCCAGCTCTTTGTTTGATCGCTTCTATCATCCTCGAGCCAGCGGTAAGGGTCACCAACCTCTTTGCCAAAGTATGTATCTATCGTTTCTCCTTTTTGTGTCTGTGGATATTCAATACGCATCGTTGAATCCGCTTGAGCTGCAACTGCACTCTCTTCTTCGGTGACTTTTGGCTTTGGGCTGCAGCCCGTAAGCAAGCTTGCAAACACTACAAACGACACAGATCTATTCATTAACTTCATGTTTGTCTTTCCTTTTGGTTATGCTCTGTTCAAGTGTTGCAAACATAAACATTTCTCATTTGATCGTAGGTATTCGTAATTTGAAAGTCGCTGTAAA
>DDLV01000129.1 GCA_002340325.1 Glaciecola sp. UBA2563
ACCCAATCCCTGGGCGCTCTGCGAATTTAGTTCGCGCTGTGCAGCAGATGAATTCGAAGCTTCCAAAATGTTCTACTTCTATAATCAACTGTGATTCATACAGTTAACAACGCAACAACACTTAACGGGAACATAGCCTTCTTGTTTATTGCACACGTTGTTTAAATTCAACGAGTGTTTTTAACAACAGCTCTATCTTTTTTACTATCAGGGGTAAGTGCTGATCAGCATCTTCGTAATTGTCGTTTAATGACGAAATGTCATTCGTCAACTCCTGAACATACGGCAAAAAGCGTTTACTGTTAGCGGAAAATATCAAACCTTCAGGGAAAATCGATGCAAATTTACCGCTGCCTTCCGTTTGTAATTTATCCAACGTGTTATCTGCATCTACAGCTTTTCGATAAATAATCTGCATATTTTCATTAAGTGAAGTTAATACTTTATTCATAACTTTTTTAGAAAGGTCGATATTACTAAGTGCCGGCAATTTTGCCTGTTTTTTGAAGTGAGGACAACTGTATGCAGGTTCAAGGCGACAATAACCTTGCGTATCAAATGCAGGTAATCTCAGCGCAATTATCGAAAAGTCAGCAGGAGCAGCAAGGACAGGCAGCGCTTCAATTACTTGAAGCCAGCGCTTTACCCGCGCCTGTAGGTAATAGCGGTACGATTATCAACACATACGCATAATTTCTAAAGCGGGTTGCGATTAAGCACCCGCTTTTTCATTAGAGCGTGTATCGAAGAGAACATCACGCGCTAATCCGCGTAAATATCAATCCAAGTCTTACTTTCTCTTCCAGGTTCTTCTAGCACTAGCTTAGGCACCATATACCCCGATTGATTAGCAACGACATTACGCATAATACGTTTTGATGTCTGTTCGCTGACACAAAAGTGTGAAGCTCCTTTTACCTTATCGAACATGTGCAAATAGTATGGCTGTATGCCGCTTTCAAAAAGTGTTTCATTTAGTTTCATTTGAATAGCGGCGCTGTCATTAATGTCTTTCAGCAGTACAGCTTGATTGAACAGACGAACACCACGTCTCGCTAACGCTTTGCACTTTATTTGCAAAGATTCGCTGATTTCATTTGGGTGATTAATGTGCAACACAATCGAAATAGTCATTCGGGATGTGTGCAATGTATTTAATAGACCAGTTGTGATGCGCGACGGCAGCACAACTGGAAGTCTTGTGTGGAACCTTATCCGCTTGATATTTGACATTTCCTCAATTGCACTGACCACAAAATTGAGTGTTTGATCATTAGCCATAAGCGGGTCCCCGCCAGACAAGATGATTTCATCGATGTTGGGATCGCTTTCTATTTTATTCAGTGCTTTTAGAAGCAGAGCGCGATTAAGGTGATGTTGTTGGTATGGGAAATGCCGCCGAAAACAGTAACGACAATTGATTGCGCAGCCGCCTTTTAGTATCAATAGGACTCTGTTTTTATACTTGTGTACCACACCATCATTGGCGTGGTTATTTTCTTTTAACGGGTCGGTTGTGAAGCCATCAACTGATAAAAACTCGTCCTTGACCGGTAATACTTGTTTCAATAGTGGATCAGCTGGTTCATGCATTTGCATGAGACCAGCAAAAAATCGAGGTACCATCATTGGGAATAACCGCGATGCATTAACGCCTTCACTGAATGGCGCGTGATCAATTTTCAGGTAATTCAGCAAGTGAATTGGGTTTTTAAAAGCATTTGCAATTTCTTTTTGCCAGTCGCTCTCTACTTCCGATGTTTTTTTTTGTATTATCTGCATCCTATTAGTGTATCTGCTTTTTTAAATGAGGAATAGATGGCAAATTTTAGCACCAATGAGTTTAAAGCAGGCTTAAAAGTAATGCTTGATGGCGAACCATGCAGCATTTTAGAGAATGAATATGTAAAGCCTGGGAAAGGACAAGCGTTCAATCGGGTTAGAATTCGCAAGCTAATATCAAATAAAGTATTGGAAAAGACATTTCGTTCCGGTGACAGTGTAGAAGGCGCAGATGTCATGGATACTGACCTCGCTTATTTATATAACGACGGTGAGTTTTGGCATTTTATGGACAATGATACGTTTGAGCAAATTGCCGCAGATGAAAAGGCCGTGGGTGAAAACGCAAAGTGGTTGGTAGAAAATGATGTCTGCACGCTTACGCTATGGAACGGTAGTCCAATATCGGTGACACCGCCCAACTTTGTTGAACTGGAAATAACCGAGACAGATCCTGGACTAAAGGGTGATACTGCAGGTACCGGCGGAAAGCCCGCTACGTTATCGACTGGCGCAGTTGTAAGGGTACCGCTTTTTGTTCAACAGGGTGAGGTGGTTAGAGTTGACACGCGAAGCGGTGAATACGTGTCGCGCGCACAAAAATAAGTGTCGAACTGGCGACCATCAGCCGAAATTAAAACGCTGCGCGAAAGAGCAGCGTTTTTTGCATCTATAAGAGAATTTTTTAGCGCTCGAGATGTGTTGGAAGTAGACACGCCGTGCTTATCATACGATTCTATTACCGATGTAAACATCGATCCACTGACAACGAGTTGGCAAAAAACTAAGAGTAAGAACAAATATCCTCTTTACTTGCAGACATCTCCTGAGTTCTACATGAAAAGATTGTTAGCCGCTGGCAGTGAAGATATTTTTTATCTTGGCAAGTGTTTTCGCAATGAACCTGCCAGTCGTCAGCATCAGCCCGAATTTACCATGTTGGAATGGTATCGATGTGATTTTGACATGCAAGACTTGGTCGACGAAGTGAAACAACTCATTGAGCATCTGCTGTCTATGACGGTGGAACAAATCACATATCAACAAGCGTTTATTAAGTATTTGCAGTTTGATCCGCTGTCGCTAAGTGATACCGACATTTCGACACTTTCGGATAAATATGATCTCAACGTTTATTTATCAAACCTTTCTGTTCATTCATCTTTGCCATCCATGCTTAACGCGCGTAAAGACGCACTTCTTGACGTGTTATTTAGCCGCTTTATCGAAGGGCCATTAAGTGAGAACAAAGCCGTGATCATAACACATTATCCAGCATCACAAGCAAGTCTTGCACAGTTGTCGGAAGACCAAAAAACGGCTGAAAGATTTGAGCTTTATATCAATAATGTAGAAATAGCGAATGGTTTTACAGAATTAACGGACCCAGCGGTACAGCGTACTCGATTTGTACAAGACAATAAAATCCGGTCGCTACTAGGCAAGCCTAAAAGGGAGATTGATGAAAACTTTATAAGTGCTCTTGAAGCTGGGTTGCCTGCGTGTTCGGGCGTCGCAATTGGCGTCGATCGTCTTTTTATGTTGAACCAAGGATTGTCGTCAATTCGTCAAACAATGCCCTTTGGCTTTTAACCTCAGTTTTCAACGCGTGTGGGTTGTCTCTTGACTAGATTTGCTATGTTGTGAGACGTTGACATAGGTTGCAATGGTGTCGAGAAGAAGTGATTTATTAACGGGCTTTGCCACAACACTATCAATGCCGACACTGTCGTATTTCTTGATGTCGTGACCCGACACATTTGCTGTTACTGCAATGATTGGGATATGAGGATACTTTTTCTTAATTAACTTACATGCAGTAATGCCGTCCATTTCAGGCATTTGTATATCCATCAGTATCAATGACGTGTTGTTATCTACCTTAAAAACAGCTTCTTCACCGTTTTGGGCTATTTCGATAGTTGCATTCAATGACTGGAGCATGTCCTTTACAATTTCTTGATTAATGTACTCATCTTCCGCCATTAGGATTTTTAAAGTATTTGCCTCTCGATACTCTGTTTCGGCTCTAATACTTTTGCATACGTCATCACTCGCATACGCAAAGGGCAATGTAACATCGACTTTTGTACCCCCGTCCTTGTTGCTTTCAAAAGTAATACTACCTTGCATAAGTTCAACAAGTGCTTTAGTAATTGATAGTCCAGTGCCTAGCCCTTCAAAGGATTTTGTGCTTGAAATATCGCCTTGAGAAAACGCGGAGTAAGCGTTCTCTAGCGTAATATCAGACATGCCTATGCCAGTGTCGGATACTGTTATCTTTATATTGGTGTTGTCGCCTTGCGAGATATTGAATGAAATGCCGCCTTTGTGGGTGAATTTAATGGCATTGTCCAATAAGTTATTGATTAACTGACTGAGACGAATGGCATCGCCGATTCGAATACTTTGAGTCACGTTGCATTCGCGTTCAAACGAAAGCTTTTTGTTCTTACACTGCTCTAGTGCCATTGAAACGCAATCCACATATACGCTGTCTAGATCAAAGCGTTCATGTTGAAGGGATAGTTCGCTCGACTCAATTTCTACAATATCAAGGATCGACTTAAGCTTCGTATTCAGTTTATTGCTGCTTTTTTCCAGGAGTTGCATAATTTTTGTGCCGCGTATGGATAGTGTTTCGCTCGCTAACAACTGCAAATTACCCAGTATTCCATTAAGAGGCGTTTTTATTTCGTGAGAAATGTTGGCGAGGAATCTGTTCTTGGCATAGTTCGCTTGAAGCAGGGCTTTTTCAGCTTCTTTTGATATAGTAAGCTCGCGTTCTAATACAGCTTTATACTCTCTATTAAGCTCCTCCGCTTTTCGCGAATAGCGGATAAAAAATCCAAGAAGTAAAAAGAAAACTACCGCTGCCACTGCATAAAGCCAAGTGTAGAGGCTGACTTCTTTTGATAGTAACGTCTGTCTATTTTCCAGATTTGAAACAGCAAGCTGTAAGGAGTCAGAAACGCCAACTGAGTACAGCTGTTTGTAATAAACGTACGTGGCGTCAGTTAGCGCTTCTACTGCACGATTTGCCTCGCCTTTGGAGACAAGTGAAAATGCATTGGTTTCAATAGAAATGAGTTGCTGATTAGCGAAATCAGTTTGTTTGAGGTTTTCAGCAATTTCCTCGTTGATAGAGATTGCGGCTGCCATTTTTTCGTCGAGTATGGGCACATGCTCGTCATAACGTAATTGCCAACGTTGGTCACTGGTAAACGCATACATCCGCGCTGACATTGTGAGCACTTCGTCGAGGTATATAATATCGCCACTCAAGTTGAGTAACTCTTTTAACTGCGTGGTTGTTTGATTTTCCGAGTGAATCTTGCTTATGATAAGCGGGGTGACTGCCGCCAGACAAATAGCGGTTAATGCGAAAATATTTAGTATTACTGTTCGCAGTCGTTTGATTTTGTCGACATTACTTTTCACATCCCTGCAGCTCTTTTAGTCACATTACTGTTGAGATTACAGTACTTTTTGACTTTTTGTGCGTATGCAGAGTAATAATTAGGTATAATAATATATACCTATTAGTTTTCGGAGTTGTATTCACTAGGATAGTAATACACCGCATAGCCCCACAATTATTGTCTCAAGTTCCACTTTTTTGCTTCGATTCTCTCGTTAGAGTAAAGTCATGTATTCATTACCATTAGGGTGTAATGCAGTTTGCTAGTGCGAAAAAGCTAGCTGCGGATATGTTTACATGTAAAAGACGCTCGGTGACATCCCTGTTCGCTCGGGCTCGCGCGTCCATGCGCTCGCACGCTTTTACATGCAAACATTCCTCCGCTTAGACGCTTATTCGCTCTAGCAAACTGCATTATCCCACGAGGATAAACAATCGTGCGCAAATGTGCTTTTCTTACTACCGACAATCTCGATGATTTTTTTGTTTACGATGATATGGTTAAGCCTTATCTTGCCGAACTAGGATGGCAGGTTGATGATGTTTCCTGGCATGATAAAAAGGTAGATTATTCCCAATATGAAGTGGTCATTGTAAGAAGTACTTGGGACTATCAATCGCATGTTGACGCGTTCATTCAATGCTTAAACAACATTGAAGCATCAAGCGCAACCTTGGAAAACCCTTTTGCATTACTTACCTGGAATATCAGCAAAGACTATTTAAAAGACTTGGCGCAACGCAGTGTTCCTGTGCTCCCAACGATGTGGTTTGATTCTCTTGATAAAGCGTTATTGACGTCTTCTTTTGATGAATTCGATACCGATGAATTCGTTATTAAACCATTAGTCAGTGCCAATGCGGATTTTACTTATCGGGTTGATCGAAGCTCGCTTGGTGATATGCAAGATGAGTTAATGACAGTTTTTGCAGAAAGACCAGGACTGATTCAAGCATTTGAAAATAGCATTGTTGAAAAGGGTGAGTACTCACTTTTTTACTTTAATGGCAACTACAGCCATGCGATTTTAAAACAACCAAAGAAGAATGATTTTAGAGTGCAGGAAGAACATGGGGGGCAATTGACATCAATAAAACCAAACAACAAGATGCTTGGAATCGCTCAGCAAACATTAAACAATTTGCCAACACCGGCTCTCTATGCTCGTATCGATCTCATTCACACTGCGCGCGGTTATGAGCTGATTGAGGTTGAATTGATTGAACCATCTTTATACTTCAATATGGAAGAGGGCTCAGCGCTGCGATTTGCACATGCGATAAATGAAAAGCATTGCTAATTTTAGGGCGAGTTGACCTTTGTTCATTTTTTGAGGTTTCTATTTTCATAGCAAAAGGCCATTGTTTAAGGACCAATAATTATGCCTGAATTTACAGACTGTCCGTATTTAAAGGTTGCTCTTTGTCAGATTGCGCCAGTGTGGTTAGATCGTGATGCCACTATTCAAAAGGTTGTCAGAACTATTGAACAAGCAAATGAGCAAGGTGCTGAGTTAGCCGTTTTCGGCGAGTGCGTATTACCTGGATATCCGTTTTGGCTAGATTTTACGGGTGGCGCTGAATTTAATTCAAGCAAACATAAACAAATCCATGCGCATTATCTTAGTCAAGCCATCAACATCGAGCTTGGTCATTTAGAACCAATATACGCAATAGCAAAAGAATCTTCAACAGCAGTAATTGTCGGCGTTGCAGAAAGAGCGTCGGACAGAGGCGGTCACAGCATCTACTGCTCGTTAGTCTACATCGATGCCAATGGTAATATTCGAAGTGTTCATCGCAAACTGATGCCGACTTACGAAGAGCGCCTGACGTGGTCGCCTGGCGATGGTCACGGGTTGCGTACATTTCCATTGAAAAACTTTACAATGGGTGCGCTTAATTGCTGGGAAAACTGGATGCCACTGCCTCGAGCGGCACTCTATGCACAAGGCGAAGATTTACACGTGGCGATATGGCCCGGTGGTCAGCACAATACGCATGACATCACACGTTTTATTGCGAAAGAATCGAGAAGCTATGTTATTTCAGTCAGCGGACTAATGCGAAAAATGGACTTTCCGGCCAATACGCCACATATCGATGAGATTTTAGAAAAGAGCAACGATGTGCTCGCCAATGGCGCCTCCTGTATTTCAGCGCCAGACGGTTCATGGGTGATAGAGCCTCAAATTGGTGAAGAAGGGGTTTATGTCGCAACTCTGAATCATCAAATAGTGCTTCAAGAGCGACAAAATTTTGATCCAGTTGGGCATTATTCAAGACCTGATGTGACGCAGCTGGTAGTCAACAGAAATCGTCAGTCCACACTAAAATTCAAAGAAGATTAAGCGCCTCTTAGGTTAGGGAAACATCAATTGAAGATTGATTTAAACATCGAAACTAACAAAGCTCTGAAGGTGGTCGTGTTAACAGGTGCTGGGATATCTGCCGAGTCTGGCTTGAAGACATTTCGTGACAATAACGGTCTGTGGGAGAATCATCGAGTAGAAGAGGTGGCGACGCCCGAAGCTTTCAGTGCCGATCCCGACCTCGTTTACCGATTTTATAACACCAGAAGACAACAATTATTATCAGGTGATGTAAAACCTAACGCTGCTCACGCTGCGCTTGCACAATTAGAAGACATGCTGGGAGATAATTTTTTATTGGTAACGCAAAATGTAGATAACCTTCACGAGCGCGCTGGAAACAAAAATATCCTTCATATGCATGGTGAACTTACGTCAGTAAAGTGCGTCTCTTCAGGCGTAGCTTTTCACACTGATTCAGACATCGATATGCACAGTCGTTGCACTTGCTGCACACCTGCTAACCGTTTGCGACCTGATATCGTATGGTTTGGAGAAATTCCCTACCATATGACGGAAATTGAAAATAGGTTGGCAGAAGCGGATGTTTTTGTATCAATTGGGACGTCTGGTAATGTGTACCCTGCGGCAGGATTTGTACAGTTCGCCAAACGCTGTGGGGCGTATTGCGTCGAGCTAAATTTGGAGCCAAGCAACGGCAGTCATGAGTTCGATGCAGCTTTTCACGGAAGGGCGACAGACATCGTTACAAAATTTGTTAGCGCTATCTCGCGTTCTAGTAGTTGATAAGCACCTCAGTAAAATGATACAGACCTACTTCTTAATCTGGGATCTTTGATGTGCAAAAACAGACTTAGTGCGTTTTTATTGATGTCTTAAATTAAAAAAGTCCGAGCAGCTTTCCACTGCTCGGACTTTTTGTATTAGGACTTTCGTCGAAATGAGCTAGAGGATGTTATGCATGTTCTATTCTATCCCCGTGTCATTTCATTTAAGTTCTGTTAAGACAGATAACCATTCTAGTCGTGTCAGTTCCAGTTGGATTACCTTGTTTGACCTTACCTTGCGTAGCCCAGTTTGGGTCACCGGCATCGCCGTCGATAATGGCACTTACCTTTTCCATCATTTTTGGCGTCATACCGTCGATTCGGTAAACTAACCATGGGCCTTCCGCCGTACCATCTCCGTCAGCGTCGCAGGTGTACCACGTGCTGTTTGTATTCACGATGTAGTGAAATACGCCCGGACGATTAGGGTTTTCCAATGTTTCCATGTAAGGACCGCTCCAGCCAGGAATCGTAGCACCAGTGTTGTTTTGCGCGTTATTCATCAACCGGTTTGCAGATGCATCACCAGCATCAGCGTTAGCGCTGTGGAGATAAGGAAATTGTCCCGTGTCTGCGTAATATTCCGCAGCTGCTGTTTTTACTGCTTGCGCTTGCGCAACAATCTTTGTCGCCTTAGCGTCCTCGATTGCTTCGAATACTCTTGGCGCCGCAATTGACGCTAAAATTCCGATAACGGCCATAACGCCGATAATTTCTACTAAGGTAAAACCTTTGTTAGTTTTCATACAAAACCTCTCACATGGATTAAAAAATCGAGAACAAAGTCCTCTCAACTTGTTATCGAACATGATAAAGAAGCGTTGATTGGCGTTGCGAATGCAGTTTCATGCCTGATTATGTTTTTTAATACCTAGTGTCTTTTAGCGCTCCAAACTATTGTAAATCTTTTGTATTTATTGCTACTAGACTATTTTGTCGCCAATAGATAAGCCTTAAGTTCAAACGACACCCTTTATTGGATAGGGTAATATTGCTACCAATACTACATACACCTATTTAGAAGTAGCTGTGAAAGTCATTGTTATTCCCGTTACCCCCTTTGCTCAAAATTGTTCACTTATATGGGACCCCGCCACGAATCTCGGTGCATTAGTTGATCCAGGTGGCGATGTTGAAAAGATATACGAGCATGTTTCCGCTAATGATGTGCAGATAGATAAGATTATTTTGACCCATGGTCATCTTGATCACGTGGGCGGTACTTTGCAAGTGGCTGAAAAATACAATGCCCCCATTATCGGACCGCATATCGGCGATAAATTCTGGTTAGACGCATTGGCGCAACAAAGTCAAATGTTTGGTTTTCCCCCTGCAAAGCCCTTCTTGCCCAAGCGGTGGTTGGAGCATGATGAAAAAATTGAATTAGGCGAGTTGACGTTGCAGGTTTTACATTGTCCTGGCCACACGCCTGGGCATATTGCTTTAGTAGAATCATCGAGCCAGCAAGTGATTGTAGGTGACATCCTGTTTGCAGGCAGTATTGGTAGAACTGATTTTCCTCAAGGCGACCATCAGCAGCTGATCGGTTCCATTCGAGAAAGATTGTTTGCGTTGCCGGACGAAATGAAAGTATATCCCGGCCATGGCCCCACCACCACAATAGGAACTGAGCGCATGACTAACCCATTTGTGGCTGATCCAAAATTTGGTTAATAAATATTCTCAAGCGTGGGTAAACCACATGGTCAATTGGCGCCAATAAAGTTGGTATAAATACACAAACGCTGCATCAACCTCGTACAGAATTCTTGTCAAGTATAAAACCTAATACCAAGTATTATTAGAAAATACTCCTTCCCCCTTTACTTTATCGCATCATTCGCACATGAAAACCTAAACCAGTCAACCTGTATAGGAATACCATGTTTGAATTACAGCCTAACGAACCAAACGGCGCTGAAAAGCACAATCATGCGCCTCCAACCGCACCCGAGCCAGCGAAAAAGCCACTTGGCGAACGCCTCGTTGATGAGGGTTTCTTGTCTCAAGAGCAGCTTGAACTTGCGCTGAAAGAAAAATCTCGTAACGGCGGTTTTTTGGGCGAAGTTTTAGTGAATCTGAATTTTATTTCAGAGGAAGTGCTAACAAACTACCTCGCACAAGAAACGCAAACCAAAGTCATCAATATCAAAAAGATGGTAATCGATGACGATCTACTCAACCTTATTCCCTACGAGCATGCGGTCAAGCACACTGTACTGCCAATAGGGCGAAACGGAAACGAATTAACGTTGGCGATGTCTGACGCATTTGACATTGTGGCGATTGACGCGCTTGAGAAGCTTACCAAGTTAATGGTGGTCGTTGTGAGTGCTCCAGAGTCGGATATTATGGAGGCCATCGAGCGGCATTACACACATGGCGCTACCATTGACGCAACTATATCTCGCCTAATGAATTCAGGTACGGCACCGACGGAAGAAGATGGGTTCGACGGTGAATCGCCAATGGTGCGGTTAGTCAACCAAATTATTGCGTTGGGAATCAAACAAGGGGCCACTGATATTCACTTTGAACCTGAGGAGAAGATTCTCCGAGTGCGGATGCGAGTTGACGGTATTATGCGACCAGAAGTGCTGCTGCCAAGCGACCTCAGACCTGCGCTCACTGCCCGTATTAAACTTATATCAGGATTGAACGTGACGGAAAAGCGTGTGCCCCAAGACGGTAGATCGAGGTTCCATTACGGTCATCGAGATGTTGACCTTCGTGTGTCGACGCTTCCGACTAGTCAAGGAGAGAGTATCGTCATTCGTGTACTAGAATCCGCAGACAATCGGCCGCAGTTTTCTGGACTGGGACTTTCACCTGATTCCAATGAACAGATAAAGGCGGCATTAGAGCAACCCTTCGGTATGGTGTTAGTTACCGGTCCTACAGGTAGTGGTAAGACGACCACGCTATACGCGGGACTTGCAGAAATTGACAGTGTTCAGCGCAGCGTGTTCACGCTGGAGGATCCCGTTGAATACGCCATGCCGCAAATCCGCCAAACGCCTATTCGGCCAGATGTAGGGGTAACGTTTGCCTCTGGCTTGCGCTCATTACTGAGACAAGATCCAGATGTAATTCTGGTGGGTGAGATACGTGACCAAGAGACAGCTGAATTAGCCGTAAGAGCGTCGCTGACTGGACACTTGGTGCTATCGACATTGCACACCAATGATGCTGTCGGTGCAATTCCACGACTAATCGATATGGGAGTAGAGCCATACCTACTCGCGTCTTCCCTGTCCGTTGTTATTGCTCAGCGGCTCGTGCGTAAAATTTGTGAAGATTGCAAGGCGCCTATTGAAAATTCTGAACAGATTTTAGATGGTCTTGATGTATCCGACCAAGTAGATAAATCAGCGACATATTATCACGGCACTGGATGCATAAAGTGCAAAGGTACAGGCTATCGTGGTCGCGTTGCAATTTACGAAACCCTCATATTAGACGAAGATTTTCACGACCCGATTATCAACCGAGAGAACGGTGGTCAACTAAACGAATTGTTTAAGAAAAAAGGGTTTAGGACACTCTTAGATGATGGCCTACTTAAGGCTGCACAAGGCGTCACGAGCATAGACGAAGTGCTAAGAGTCACAAAAACCTAAGCGAACGAACGGGATTTAAAATCGTGTCACAGTGGTAAAAGTAAGAAGTAGAAGTAGAGACAGTTATGCCAGATTTTCAGTATCGTGCCGTTGATAGTACTGGGCAACAGCAAAAAGGCGTTTTATCAGCTATGGATGAAATGCACCTTGATGCGCAGTTGAAGGAGATTGGTTGTTGGTTGATTGAATCACAAAAAGTCAAACTCAGCAAAAAACGTGTAAAGGTGTCAGTCACCCGACCGGAACTCATTGAGTTTTGTATTTCTATGGCGGCACTACTGGGATCAGGGGTAAGTATTGTCGATGCGCTCAACACTTGCACAGAAGAAACCACTAATGAAGGTTTCGTTCAAATATTAAAGGAAATATCAGAAGATATTCGGTCAGGCAATACATTTGCGAGTTGTCTGCAAAAATATCCAAAAGTGTTTCCGAAACAAATGTGCAATCTGATTAACGCTGCAGAATACAGCGGAAACTTGATCGATGCATTCAAAGATATCTCTGAATATCTACAATGGACCGACCATCTAGTAAAAGACTTAAAACAGGTCAGCCTTTACCCAACTATAGTCTTAACAGTAGTCGGTGCGTTTATATTACTTTTGTTTTCCTTCGTGGTGCCAAAATTCACGGAACTATTAAATAGTGTAAATGTGGCATTGCCGTTAATTACTCAGATAGTTGTTGCGATTAGCGATTTCACAAAGCAATACTGGTATTTAATTATCGCAACCCCAATTGTTTGTTTTAAGAGTCTAAAATTCGCCATCGAACGCTCCGAAGCATTTGCAACATTCGTCGATGAACGATTGCTGAAATTCCCTATATTTGGAGAAGTAATATTAATGCTATGTTTGTCACGTTTTACGCATAATATGGCAATCCTAATTCGGTCAGGGGTCCCGATATTACAAAGCCTGGAGCTTTGCAGAGACCTAGTGGGTAATCGCGTGATATCAAAAGCCATAGTTGAGGCTGAAGACGCAGTCAATCGTGGGCAGACCATGTCAGAGGTGTTTCGACACCACGCTGTGTTTCCGCCAACACTATTGCGCATGATCATCGTTGGCGAAGAGACGGGCACGCTCGAAAAATCGTTAAATCACATTTCTGAACGCTACGACGATGAAATACCCCGGCGCATCAAAAAGGTTATGGGTATCTTTGAACCTGCACTCATGGTGTTTTTGATTGCAATAGTAGGCGCTGTTGTTATGTCTATATTCATGCCGCTGATGGCACTGATGGGCAGTGTAGGATAGCAGTGTGGAATAGATAATGCCGCTCTATATAATGCTATCAATTAATGGCAAAAAAGATTTGTATACCTAAACCCCCAAAAAGCTAAAGTTAAATACCTTTTCGCCGATAGTTCACTTTGAAGTGTTAAACGTTTGAGAGGCGTTAAGTAGTATGAAGGGGCTCTATCAATACAGGGGTTTCACCCTAGTTGAAATTATAGGTGTTCTTACCATTATCGCGATTTTGGCTGCCACCCTAGCACCTGCAGTGTTTAGAGATATTGACCGGGCAGTCGGTGAGGCAGAGAGGCAGAATCTTAAACGATTGTCGTCAGATTTGGATACCTATGTCCGAAACAGCAAAATTATTCCATCTGCAGCAACATGGGGTAATGCGGTATCATCTGTCAGTTCAATTCCGCTGAATAAAATCACTCAAAATGATAGGCTGCAAGACCGTCGATATTATGTGGATCCGCGCTTTTTTACTACGTCCGACACTGTTTTTGCAGAATACGCCCAGTCCAATGGACTTGCCAGCCCGCCGGTATCACCAAGAATAATTATTGCGTCCAACCTCAAAGGGACATTGCCGGCCAGCATAAATACATCTGCTGATTTTAACGCTGTGTGGAATCAGACTGCGGGCGCACCTGTTCTAGAGAGTAGCGATATCATTGTCGAAAGAATTAATCTTCAAGGACATTTTCACCGAGTGTTGTTTTCCAACAGCAACACAGTGGATTCTCCCGGGTATCGATTCGAGACAAACAGCATGCAGGCAATCTCTGGTGCTACGACCGAGCTATACGTATTGTCAGATACTCGGATCAGTCTCTTTGATGCGCCCTTTACCAGTAATGTACTAAGCCAAACCTTTTTGGTCGGTAGTGCGGGTAGTTTTTCGTACAATAATAGTGCAGGCGTCTGGCGCTGGGACCGACTATGAGCAGTACACTCGGCATTAGCTGGTTGTATGGCGAGTTCGTCGCTGTTGGCTACAAGGGTGGCAAGCTAAGTCAGTCTTGGGAAGCGCCATATCCTGTCAACAGTATTGATGAATTCGAGGAGGCATTGGTACAAGCCAAAAGCGAACTTTCGATTAAGAAATATTCGCAGTTGTTCATGGTTTATGAATCCGAACAGCAGCGCCATTCTTTTGTAGAGATGCCACCAATGTCTAAGAAAGACACGGTACAGTATCTCAGCAGGCATGTCGACACAGAAAAAAGCTTCGAAGGTGATGCAAAATGGAGTTATAGAGGCGCATCAAAGGGCAACGCGAGTAAAGGTGTTTTGTTGCACATTATGCCTAATGATTTTTTTGAAAAAATCAAAAGCACTTGTGAAAAACACAAACTTGAGTTAGTGAGGTTTTTACCAAACACTGAGGTCATTAGTCATCGTTATTCAAAAATTGAATCGCAACAAAACGACACCATTGTGTTTGTCGCTCTGTTTAAAAGGTTCGTCGAAATCGTCGTTACCGATGTTCAAGGTAATTCGTCGTTTGTCCGCGAATTAGCCATCGAATGGGATACCAATAACCTAGATAGACTAAAGCTCGATATAGAAAGGACATTGCTTTATACCAAACAGCAAAACGCATATGCTAATAAGATCGTGCTGTTGGGTATTGATTCTCCGCAGGTTGCTCAATTAATTGCATCCTCTTTTAATGTGCAAGTCGATACATTACCTGAGTCAACCGACGCTGTCTTTTGGGCGAATGAAGCAATTAAGATACCCAATAGCGTCACCAGTAACTACATCCCGCATTTGCTTCAAAACAAACTGGTAAGTAAGTCAGCGGTAAATATTGCCAGATGGGTAGCTGTTGGGTCAATTATCGGCGCAGTAGTTTCAACATTTATCACCGACGCTATCCGTATAGAAGGTAACGAAAACCTCAAGCGCAACGTTGACAGCCTACAGAGTAAGGTGCTTGCATTGCAAGCCGACTATGATGCATTGAGAAATGAAGAGCTTCGTTATGCAGCATTAATTGAAAAACCAGATCCAATAGCGCCACTTTTCCTTTATGACCTCAGTAATCTGGTTAAGGATTCAATGTATCTGAGTAAAGCATCGATTGAAGTAGCAGAGGGCGAATGGAAATTTATACTGGAAGGCGCAAACAATCCAACATTAGCGAACTCATTGTCAGACCTCGAAGCATTGGAATCTGCGCTAAAAGCAGCGCCTTGGTTTGCCAGTGTATCTGAAAATTGGCGAACGGAATGGCTAGAAAAACTGCGTCAGGGCAAGGCTAACGATGATGGACTAATCTCCTTCACGCTCGAGGGGACATTGTGATGAGTGACCAGACATTTTCTGAGCTAGAAGTTGAGGTAGAAGCAGACCTTGAAGCGCCACAATACGAAGAGCCCAATCAAAATGTGGCAGAATCCGTCGAAAATGACAGTAAAGAACGCGTCAGAAATGTCCGATACGGAAAATTCATCGCCCCGCTAAAAAACAAGATTTTTAACGTAGTTTTTTTTGGGTTAGTAGTAGTGACGGCAGTTGGATGGACTCACTATAAGCTCACTAACGCACAATCGAGCGTGGATTATGAACGAGAGTTGTACGTAAAAGAGAGTGCTCTCCAAGCAGAAATTATGGCATTAAACGAAAAAATTTCTGCGTACAATGTGGCAGAGATGAGTCAAAACAAAATAGAAGCAGAAGCTTCAGTGTTTTCAGGTTACCTAGAAATCGCAGATTGGCTTTATCAACTCTCACAACACGCGGCCAAATCTGAGCTAATCGTTGAATATCAACTATTCGATGGCACCGAAGACTCTGATCTTCCTGATACCTTAGTGGTGCCAATGGACATGTCAGTTACGGCGATGCAGTCCAGCGCAACGGATAAAATCTATCAACAATTCTTAACGTTTATGCAAACGCTAATTGACGAACAAAAATACAAAAAGTTCGTGGCAGCGAGCATCGAAAACGTTGGCAATAACAGCGCGAAGCTCAGTTTGAAATTGGAAATTCGGAAAAGGAAGGACAATATGTCCACATCGAGTTCTACGAGTAACAATGAAGGTGCTCAAGGCACAGAAGAGATGGTTGATATACCATGAAAAACTTGTTTAACAATGTCTACTTTATGTCTGCGTTATTTATTGCGTCGGTGGCGTATGTCTTTTTTACAATAAAGGGGCTTACCCACTCAGAAGAGGCAGAATACTCAGATGCTGTCGGTGATTTTGCAGATACATCGATGGACGCACTAATGGGCGCATTCAATGATGATGCACCATCAAGCAATGCTTCGATACCACCTGACAAAGACTTTGACATCACTAAATTCGATTGGTCTTCCAGTCCTCGACGTAATCCATTTTTGCCTCATGCGGGATTGACGTCTGATGCACCTGTCATTGAAAGTCATGAAGGCTCAGTCAGCTATGTTGCACTACCGCAATTAAGCGCAATTTTTATTAACAACACTCGGCGTCTTGCAATGATAGACAACAAAGTGATTGGCATTGGTGACGATATTGATTCATATACAGTGATTAGTATTGAATCTGACCATGTAGACATCACAGGCCCAGCAGGAAATCGCAGATTATCGCTTGGAAATCAAAATGAAGAGAAGTAACAGAAATATGAACCGCTTGAATATCACGCTTTTGGCAGTGACAGCGCTCTTTATTAATGGATGTAAAACGACTGATAAAGAAGCAAACGTTGAAACTGATGAAGAAGTGGTATCTGAACGCCAAAGCGCTGAAAATGAAGTTGCAGAAGTAAGCGCGGAGTCCACCTATACGGTAGTTCCCCAAATATCGTTGAACGATAGGATCTACCACCCTGTCGATAGCTATTTGGAGCCAGAAACTACGGATGAAGAGGTATATAGTTTTGTTGCGCAAAATTTACCGATTCGCGACGCGCTGCAGATTTTCAGTAGAGCCTACAACCTCAACATTATCGCGGATTCTGATGTCTCAGGAAACATATCGGTCGAATTTAACGATTTACCTCTAGATCAAGCGATGACTGCAATCCTAGGCAGTCTGGGATTGCATTGGAAACAAGATGACAACCTTATTAAGGTTCAGCGCTGGTACACCCGTACCTTTACCGTCGATTACCTCCGTCTTATTAGAAGTGGTCAAGGCAGCAGCAATGCAAGTGTCACATCTTCAGTGGCTGGCGGAAGTTCAGGCGGTGAGTCTGGCGGCGGTGGTGGTGG